>JAEEHB010000056.1 GCA_016280595.1 Clostridiaceae bacterium
AAAGCCCGCTTTCTTTGCCCTGAGAGCCGCCTGCGCGTATTTCTCCTCAATCGCGTGAATTTCGTCCACCGTAAGTTCGCGCGGCGTTTCGTTGCCCAGCCCCATCATAAAGGAGTAGGGCATGGCCACAGCGCTCGGACCTACGGGCTGTTCGCCGATTATGTGACGCCTTGCGCCTCTGCCCGTGTGAGAAATCTGAAGGAAGGCTTTTGCCCCGCCCTCGTGAATCGCGAGCGCGAGTTCCGCCATACCCGGTATATACTTATCATCGTCAATCACGAGCATACCCTTTGTGTTGAGGCCGAGCGGAGTGTCAACGCAGGTCACTTCCACTATCACCGCGCCCACGCCGCCTTTTGCGCGCTCGGCATAGTGATTGATAACGGCCTTGTTCACAAAGCCGCCGTCGGACTGACTCATACCCATAGCCGCCATTACCGTTCTGTTTCTCAGGGTAACACTGCCTATTTTGCCGGGTGAAAGCAGATGAGGATACTTGGGATTCATATACAAATCTCCTTTTTCACTTTTGTTTTCTCCGCTTCAATTATACAAACCGCGTTTTCGCTTGTCAATGCCCGCGCGGGCGGATGTGTCCGGGTATAATACAGAAATAAAAAATCGCCGCGAATTTCTTCACGGCGGTCTGGAGCTACTGGTCGGACTCGAACCGACGGCCTGCGCATTACGAATGCGCTGCTCTACCAACTGAGCCACAGTAGCATATTCAATTGTGTTTCAGTCAGCCTCCGGCGGCCTGCACATTACGAATGCGCTGCTCTTCCCTCCGAAACATAGTCGTCTCACTCGCTGTCGCGTCGTGATACTCCTTGTTTCGTCATTTCACCGCCTCGCTTCATCGTCCACCGGACGCGCTTCGGCGGTTCATCCCTCCGAAATATGGTCGCCTTGCTCGCTGGCTCGCTTCGAAATTCTCCCTATTTCGTCATTTCACCGCCTCGCTTCATCGTCCACCGGACGCGCTTCGGCGGTTCAACCAACTGAGCCACAGCACTGATGTGCTTATGTATTATACTGTATTATTATAAAACTTGCAAGTGAAAATTTCGGCACTCGGGGGATTTTTTCCGATTTTCACAATTTGGCAACAAATACTTTACAATTATATTATTTTAATTTAATAAAACGCCCTTGATTTTGAGGGCGAAAAAATGTATCCTATTACTTGTAAATTATGTTTCTGCGCAAACAATAAGGCAAGGAGATTACATATGAATTTCAGAAGTTTGATTGCGGTTGTTCTCGTTTTTTCAATTGCTCTCGCTCTGTGCGCCTGCAGAAAACTTGACAAAGGCGGAAAATCCGAATTCAAAGACGATATGTTTGTGGTTGACAGCCTGGGCGAAACTCACGCTGTTGAAACTCAGACAAATCAGGATACCGGAGAAACCGAATATTTCTACACGGATGATCTGGGCAATGTGGTCGTGGTAGAAAAGAACGACGTAGGCAAGACCACCGCCGCGCCGCGCGTAACCACCACAGGAGCAAACGGCGAAACCGAGCCCGAGACCTACCCCGAGCAGATTATGGATTTCTTTGAGGATCTTACCAACCCCGAAAAGGAAAACGAATATCTCGAAGAAGTTGACACTTCCCTTGAGATTTCCGACGATCCCATTGACACCGATAATATGAAAACGGTTACGCCCGTTATGACCGATAACGGCAATCCCGCTCACGCTCCCCAGCAGCAGTTTGTGCAGGATATCACCAAGAATAATCAGTATACCATCAAACTCACGATGAAGAGTATTTCCGACGGTGAGGTTACCGCAATCCCCGCCACCATCATGCGCTCGGGCAACAACCGTTTCGCCGAGGTCAAGTGGCCGGTTGAAGGCAAATATGTCACCATGCGCATTCTCGTGAAAGACGGCAAGTGCATTATGTATCTGCCCGCAATCAGAGCATATATGGAAGTGCCCGAGGATGTGGTTAACGAAGTGCTCGAATCAATGGACTACAACAGCCAGAGCGCAGACACCGAAAAATACGTTTCCTCCGGTAAAGTCACCGTAAACGGCACCACATACGATGTCGATATTTACGACGGCGAAGACGGAGCGACCGTCAAGTATTACTATCAGGGCGGCGAGCTCAAGAGAGTTGAAAATATTTCAAAGGATGACGATATAGTCATCATCGAATATGAACAGATGACCACCGTTGTTGATAAGACCAAGTTCATTCCGCCCACAGGTTACTTTAATCTCGGCGATATTCAGAACGGAGAAGAACTTCTTGACTACCTCGGCTGATATGAAAAAAGCAGTGTTTATAACTGGAGCGTCCGGCGGCATAGGCTATGCCTGTGCCGCTCGTCTTGCGCGTGACGGCTATGATATTGCCGCCTGCTATTCGGGTAATAAAGCACTCGCACAGCGTCTCAAAGACGAAATCACGGCTCTCGGCGCAAGGTGTGAGATTTACGCTCTCGATTTCACAAAGCCCGGTGACGCGGGCAGAGTGTTTGCCCTTGCCGAAAAAGATTTCGGCGGCTTTTACGCCGCAGTCAACTGCGCGGGCGTTGCCCTGAGAAAACTTTTCACCGACACAACCGACGAAGAGTTTGACCGCCTGTGCGATATCGATTTCAAGGGCGTTTACAGCATATGCAAGGCCTGTATTCCTTATATGGTAAGGATGAAGCAGGGCAGTATAGTCAATATCTCCTCCATGTGGGGAGTTACGGGCGCCTCGTGCGAGGCGGTTTATTCGGCGGTCAAGGCGGCTGTAATCGGGCTCTCAAAAGCCCTCGCGAGAGAACTTGCCCCGAGCGGCATCAGGGTAAACTGCGTTGCCCCCGGAGCCGTTGACACCAGGATGAATGCCGACTTAACACAGAGTGAAAAAGAAGATTTTGCCTGCTCTATTCCCGCCGGGCGTTTCGGCACCCCGGAGGAAATTGCAAACACGGTGGCTTTCCTTGTGTCGGATGAGAGTTCGTACATCACGGCGCAGGTTATCACCGCCGACGGCGGGCTCACCTGAATCTGCGGGATATAATCCCGCATTTTTGCATTGAAAAACACGCCCGGATTGTATATAATAAAAAGGATATATTACCGGAGGGGTAAAAGATATGGATAATTTTGATTTTAAGCGCAACCTCACAATGCTCACCGATTTCTATGAAATCACGATGGCAAACGGCTATTTCAAAAAAGGTCATAAAGACACCATCGCCGTTTTCGATATGTTTTTCAGAAAGATCCCCGATGAGGGCGGCTTCGCCATTATGGCGGGCCTTGAGCAGCTTGTGCACTACCTGCAGAATCTGAAATTCACGCCCGAAGATATAGAATATCTCAGGGGCAGGGGATTCGGAGAGGAATTCCTCGATTACCTCGCAAACTTCGAATTCAAGTGCAGCGTATGGGCTATACCCGAAGGCACTCCGATTTTCCCGGGCGAGCCGATAGTAAAGGTAAAGGGCCCCGTTATTCAGGCGCAGTTTATAGAGACTATGGTGCTTCTGTGCATCAACCATCAGAGCCTTATCGCCACCAAGGCAAACAGAATCGTGAGAGCCGCCGAAGGCAGGGCGATTATGGAATTCGGCTCACGCAGGGCGCAGGGCTGGGACGGCGCGATTTACGGCGCGCGCGCGGCTGTGATAGGCGGCTGTATCGGTACGGCCTGCACAATCAGCGATGAAGCATTCGGCACTCCCGCTCTCGGCACAATGGCGCACTCCTGGGTGCAGCTGTTTGACACCGAACTTGACGCCTTCAAGGCATACGCGCAGGAATACCCCGACAACTGCACACTGCTTGTTGACACTTACAACACGCTCAAGAGCGGCGTTCCCAACGCCATAAAGACCTTTGACGAAGTGCTCAAACCCATGGGCAAGAGACCCAAGGGCATAAGAATCGACTCGGGCGATATCACTTACCTTTCGAGAAAAGCGAGAAAGATGCTCGATGAAGCGGGCTATCCGGACTGCACGATAGTCGCCTCAAACTCACTTGATGAAACAATCATCAGGGATATGCTCCTGCAGGGCGCGAAGGTCGATTCCTTCGGCGTGGGCGAAAGGCTCATCACCTCATCCTCAAGCCCCGTTTTCGGCGGCGTTTACAAACTCGTGGCTGTTGAGAAAAACGGCGAGGATGTTTCCAAAATCAAAATCAGCGAAAACGTTACCAAAATCACGACTCCCGGCAACAAGAGATGCTACAGATTTTATGAAAAAGAGACGGGCAAGGCGATTGCCGACCTCATCGCTTTTTCGGACGAATACATTGACCCCTCAAAACCCTATGAACTCTTTGACCCCGTTTACACCTGGAAGAGAAAGACGGTTACCGACTTTGTTTGCAGAGAACTGCTTGAGCCCGTGTTTGACAAGGGTAAATGCGTTTACAAAGAGAGAGACGTGAAAGAGATAAGAGAGTACTGCAAGCAGCAGATAGACACTCTCTGGGACGAAGTGCTCAGATTTGAATATCCGCACTCCTACTATGTTGACCTTTCACAGAAACTCTGGGATAAAAAGACAGAACTTATTGAGAAAAACAGAGCGGTCAAAAGCGACGGCTGATTTACACTAATTCATCCTTCGGAGGGAATACCTGATGGAGAATAACACAGGCAGAAAATCATCTTTGATAAAACGGATATTCGCGGAAAACGGGTATTGCTGGCTCGCCCTCATCTGCACGGCGGCAATAATGATGCTCGTGTATTTCTGCTTTAATCTATGGCCTTTCGGCGAGGTCACGATACTGCGTATGGACCTGTATCATCAGTACGGACCGCTGTTTGCCGAATACTACGACAGGGTAATGAATCTCGAGAGTTTCATCTACTCCTGGAGGACGGGTCTCGGCTCGCCTTTCCTCGGTAATTTTTACAATTACCTTTCGAGCCCCGCCGCAGTAATAATCCTGCTGCTCGGCCATAAGAATATGCCCGAATCGATAGCGGGTATGATTCTGCTCAAGGCGGCGCTTGCCGCGGGCGCTTTTACCCTCTACCTCAAAAAGAGCAAAGGCAGGCACGATTTCACCACTGCTGCTTTCGGCGTGCTCTATTCAATGTGCGGCTACTTTGTGGCGTATTACTGGAATGTAATGTGGATTGACGCGATGGTCTATTTCCCGCTTGTGGTTTACGGCATAGAAAAGATTGTCAACAAGCGCAGACCGGCGGTCTACATAATCTTCCTCGCGCTCACCCTGCTTTCAAACTATTATATGGGATATATGACCTGCATCTTCTCCGTTATATATTTCATTATATATTACATCTCAAACTACGATGTTTCCGCCCTCGCGGACAATACCGTTTATTACCTCGATTACAACGGCGAAAAGAAATATAAGTTTTTCGAAAAAGTCAAAGGCAGCGTGCTCGTGAGAAGCGGCGTCACCTTTGCAATCGGCTCGGTTGCCGCCGGCTGCCTCGCGGCGTTTGCGCTGATTCCCATTTTCAGCATACTGCGCTCCTGCTCGGCAACATCGGGCACATTCCCGCAGAATTACAGAGTGTATTTCTCGGTATTCGATTTCCTCGCGAATCACCTGGCGTCCGTCGACCCGACGATAAGGTCAAGCGGCGACGATGTGCTTCCCAATGTTTACTGCGGTATGATAACGCTCCTGCTTGTGCCGCTTTACATCTTTTCAAAAAGGATATCTCTCAAGGAAAAAATCGCGAGCATATTTACGCTCGGCCTGATTTATTTCAGTTTCAACATAAACTTCTTAAATTATGTGTGGCACGGTTTCCACTTCCCGAATGACCTGCCCTACCGCTTCTCGTTTATGTACTGCTTCCTGCTGCTTGTGCTCGCCTACAAGGCGTTTACAAATCTTTCGGAGTACACCGGGCGGCAGATACTCGGCACGGGCGTCGCGGTAATATTCATGATAGTGCTCGTGCAGGAAATCGGCTCGAAAAACGTGCAGGATATCACGGTGCTGCTTTCAATCCTCTTCCTTGTGACCTACTGCCTGCTGCTGTATATGCTCAAGGACGAAAACAAGCAGAAATCGGCAATAGCGGTTATTCTCCTGTGCGCGGTTATCGCCGAAATCGCCTGCTCGAATACGGACAGATACAGTATGTCGCAGACCAAGACAAACTACGCCTCCGACTACGACGACTTCCGCAAACTCAAAGCCGAACTCGACGAAAAAGAAAACGGCGACGACAAATACAGGATGGAACTCACCTACAACAGAGCGAGGATGGACCCCGCCTGGTACGGTTACAACGGCATTTCGACCTTCTCGTCAATGGCGTATGAGAAGATGGCGAATATGCAGAGCAACCTCGGCGTTTACGGCAACTACATAAACAGTTACACATATTACCTGCAGACGCCGGTTTACAATATGATGAACTCGCTCAAATATGTGGTTGACAATGACGAAAACGTCAATGTGGCGGACGACTACTATACGAAGGTCGCCGAAAAAGGCAAGTTCACCGCCTACGAAAACAAATATTATCTGCCTGTTGCCTTCACGGTAAACAAAGACGTAAAGAACTGGTATTCCGAATACACCAACCCCTTCCTCACCCAGGGCGAATGGTTCAGGGACGCGACAGGCGTTGATGATGTATTCAAGAAGATGACCGTTTCCGACATAAGATATTTCAACATAAACGATATCACGAGCGGGCTTGAAACGGGCGACATCTATTTCACCAAGGAAACGAGCGGAGCGGCGGATATGACCTTCGTGCTCACCGTTGAAGAGGAAGGCCACTGCTACCTGTTTGTTGACTCCAATGAGTTTGAAGAAATTACCATTTTCTGGGATGACGAAAGAAGTGTGGTCCAGAGCACTGACGAGCCCTACATTTACGACCTGGGCATCCTGACGCCGGAAGAAACGGTTGAAGTGCTCATAACCCCGAAAGAGGATACGGATTACTGCAATATGAACTTCTACGCTTACAGCGTAAATGAAGAGGCGCTCGAAAAGGGCTACAAGATTCTTCAGAAGGGTCAGATGGACATTGAGACATTTGACGACACCTGCATCAAAGGCACGGTAAACGCAGGCAAAGGCAAAATGATGTTTACCTCAATTCCCTACGACAAGGGCTGGACTGTAAAGATTGACGGCAAACCTGTCAAGAAGGAAGACTACATCGCTCTTGAAGACGCTTACCTCTGCTTTGCGATTCCCGCGGGCGAGCATACGGTTGAACTTAAATTCACGCAGAGCGGACTTCTCCCCGGCGCCTGCATATCAGCGGCAACGCTTGTGTTTATGATTGCCGCCGCGCTGTTTGTCTGCCTCACAAGAGACAAGCGCAGGAAGAAGTATGAAGACAGATGCCGCGCCGAAGAAGAAAGATACATCCTCGAGAAACAGCAGAGAGACGAAGAAAACGAAAGAGCGCGTATGCTTGCGCAGATGCAGGAGGCAAGCCTGCTTGCGGTAGACATGGATTTGTTTGACTCCCTCACGGGCGATGATGAGCCCGCAGACAGCGAAGCCCCGGCAGAGAGCGATACACAGGACAGCGATGCCGCAGACGGCGAAGAAGACCGGGATACAGCAGAAGATATGCCTGCGGAAGAAAACGCCGCGCAGAGTGAAGAAATCGCAGAGGAAGCGGAAAGCGAGCCCGCAGAAACAGCGGATGATGAATCCGGTGATGAAGGTACGCAGGATTCCGAAGAGGAAGAATAAAAACGAATAAGCATTAAGTAAAAGAGAGCCGCACGTTTGTACGGCTCTTTTCTTTGCGGAGCATTTGATTGTCTGTTAATGGCAGATATTTCAAAGCATATTTTACACAGAATGCTTTTTCGGAGCACAATAAATCCGCCCCGGCATAAGGCGGCTCTTTTCTTTGCGGAGCGTTTGATTGTCTGTTTACGGCGGATATTTCAAAGCATATTTTACACAGAATGCTTTTCCGGAGCACAATAAATCCGCCCCGGCATAACCGGGGCGGAAGTTTAATCTGATATTATTTCAAATTATTTCTTTATTTTGATGTTTCTGAAGATGTTGTTGATTGCCGCAAGGATGCTGTCAAAGAAAGCCTTGATAGCGTCAACAAGGGAGATGGTCTTGCCGGTGGCTTCATCTTTAACGATGTTGGTTACGGCATTAACAACCGAGGAAGCGGTTACTTCGTTGTATGCGGGATACTGATACTCAGCGTTGAAGAAGAGGGTATCGTCGCCGCAGGTGAATGAGTAGCCGTTTTCGAAAGCGGTGTTGAAGGTGATGCTCTTACCTGCGCCTACGGTGAAGGAGGTGAAGGAGTAATCTTCAATATTGCCGTTTTCAATTACGTTAACGATGGCGGTTGCAAGAGTGTCTTCCGAGCTTGCGATGATAACATCGATACCGTCAACAACAAAGCCTGTCTTAACAGCGGTGCGTGCTGCAGCGTTTTCAACTACGCTGAAGTAGCCGCATGCGCTCTTGATGGGCTCTGCAGTAGCAGCAAGGAGCGAAACGGTGCCCATGTAAACGTTGGCTGCGGTGTTAACCTGAACAACAGCAGTAACGGGAACATAAGAAGCAACGTCGGTGTCAAGAAGAACTGCACAAGCGAGGTCGAGGAAAGCAAGTTCATCAGCCTCGGTGAGGGTAACGTTGTAGTTGATCTGATCCTTAACCATGCCGATGTAGCCCTGGTTCTGAGCGAGCTTGAGATTGAAGAGAGTCTCGGCGCCGCCCTTTCTGAGAGCGAGGAGAGCGTTGATTGCGAAATCATAGAGTTCGCTGTCAGCGTCCATCTTTGCGGCTTTAGCATAGTTGGAAGCAGCGGTCTCTACAAAGAATGTGGTGTAGAGCTGATCCATAAGCGCATACTGATCGCTGGTGTTCCAGAGTTTATCGGCAACGCTGGTGCCTACATCATAAACCTTGAGAGCAACTGCGGTGTAAGCGTTTGACTCGAGAGCAACGCGGGCTGCAACTTCAAAGAGTCTGCCGCCGGTGAAAGCAAGAGCATTGCCTGCTTCGTCTTCGAGGATTTCGTTTACGCTGCTGTTGATGTGAGCGATAAGGTTGTTACAAGCGGTAACAACTACATCGTAATCGGTGCTGTTTGCAACATATGCAAGGAAGTCTTTGTAGTATTCGTTGGCTGCCTGAACGGAAAGGATGCGGGCAACTGCCTCGATTACTCTTTCTCTTTCGTTCTTGTATTCGTTGCCTGCCTTGATGGCATAGCCGATGTACTTGAAGGTGTTGGTCCACGCTTCGGAAGTGAGAGTGTCGGAAATCTTAACGTAGCCGTTAACCTTCTGAAGGAAATCGTTTACGTCGGAAGCGGTCTGGAGAACGCTGATGATTTCGTCGATTTTGGAATCACCGAAGTTGGCGTCGATTTTCTCGATAAGGGAAACGAGAACGCCTTCTGCGGTCTCTACCGAAACGCTCTTGTCGAAGCCGTTTTTCCAGGCATCGTCATAAAGGGCGAATGCGGTGTAGGTGATCATTGTGTTTTTGATCTCTTCGTTGTTTTCGGCAACATATTTCCAGTGAGTGGAACTTTCGTTGTCGATAAGTTTTTCGAGAACGGGTGCAAGATTTGCATTCCATGCAGCAACTCTTTCATCAGATGACACGGGAGCGGCTTCTTCTGCGTTTGCGAAGAAGGGCACACAGCCGAGTACCATTACGAGAGAGAGAACGACTGCCAAGATTTTCTTTGACATGGTAGCATTCCTTCTTTCTTTTAAAATAATATCAGAAAATAATTTCCGCATATATTATATATTAACAGACAATTAATTTCAATTATTAAAAATGCACAAAAAATCGCCGCCAAAATCTCTGTTTTAACGGCGAAAATTATATTCAATTTTGCTTGTGAACTATCTTATATTCATCATACGGGTCGTAAAACGGGCACTCGGAGGCGCCGCTTTCGCAGAATCTGTATACCTCATCCTCGTCCATATTCACCGTGCAGTAATACTCGTCGGTGTAATCGTCATAGGCGTAATGAGAGCAGTTGTCGCAAATCAAATCAGATCATCTCCCTGCGGTATCACAAGTTCGTAGTCCGTTTTCACAACGCCCTCGTCACCGAGTTCTTTAAGCGCGGCGCCGAAGAAGATGCCGGGCGCTCTGCCCGACGGAAACAGGTCGGAGAGGGGTTTGAGCACGAAAGAGCGTTTGAGCATTTCGGGGTGGGGCACACGCAGCTCGAAACTGTCGTTTCTGAAGTTTTCGTAAAAGAGCAGGTCGAGGTCGATAATTCTCGGGCCGTTCTTTTCGCGGCGCACTCTGCCCATAGCCGCTTCAATGCCGAGGCAGCCGCCCAGCAGCATTGCGGGGCTTACGGTGCTGTCAACAAGTATCACGGCGTTATAAAACTTCGCGGGATTGTCGGTGCCTACGGGCTCGGTCTCGTAAACCGAGGAGCCTCCCATTATCTTAACTCCGGGAAGCCTTGATATTGCGCGGATTGCGCAGTTTATGTTATCGATTCTCGTGCCCATATTCGTGCCGAGTGCAATTGCGGCAAGGCTCATCTGATATCACCTCTGTCAAGGGTAAATTCAACCGCTACCCAGTCAAAATTCACATCTTTAACCGGGGCGTCGGGTTTTTTAAGGCGGATAGTCACGCTGTCCGCTTTTCCGTATTCGAGCAGTATGCTTTCAGCCACTCGGTAAGCGGCTCTTTCAATCAGATCGTTTTTCTCCGCTGTGAAAACACGCACGGCGGTTTTGCAGATTTTCGCGTAACTGATTGTATCTTCAACGTCGTCCGAAAGGCAGGGCTTTCTCAGACTGCACTGCACGGTGATGTCAAGGATAAACTTCTGTCCGTCTTCTTTTTCTTCGGGATTCACTCCGTGATAAGCGAATACTTCAAGCCCGCTGATTATGATTTTTCCCACAGCATTCACATCCTGTCAGATTCTGATTTTGTCGGCGATTGCCGCTGTCTGCACGGCGTAAGGGACATTGTGCACCCTGATTATATCCGCTCCGTTTGCTGTCGCAACGGCGTTTGCGGCAGAGGTGGTTATGTCTCTGTCTGCCGGGATACTGCCGTCGAAGGGCGAAGTCATACGCTTTCTCGAAAGGCCCGCAAGCAGGGCAACTCCGCCGAATTTAAGCAGACGGAGGTCGCGAAGAATTTCGAAATCATCCTGCCTGCTTTTGCCGAAACCGAAGCCGGGGTCAAGGCAGAGATGCGAAAACCCGAGCCCCGTATCCGCGCTTTTTTCGAGGCATTCGAGAAAGAATTTTCTCACTTCGACAGGCGCTCCGTCGGGGTATTCCGCGCTTTTGTCCGCCCCGCAGGGGTTGTGAGTCACAATGTAAGCCGCGTTGTTTTTCTTTACGAGAGAAGCGATTTCTTCGTTGTATTTTCCGCTTACGTCATTTATTATAAGCGCTCCGTTTTCGAGGGCGAAGCAGGCGCACTCGGGGTAAAACGTGTCAACCGAGAGGGGCGCCGAAACCTTATTTTTCAAGGCCCCGAGCACCTGCTCAAGGCGGGCGAGTTCATCCGCCGCGCCGAGAATTTCACTGCCCGGCCTTGTGGAATTTGCGCCCACATCGATTATGTCGGCACCTTGCTTTTCCATCTCAAGCGCTCTTCCGAGAGCGGTTTCGGGCGAGAAAAATTCGCCGCCGTCCGAGAAGGAATCGGGGGTGTAATTCAGTATGCCCATCACATAGGTTTTCTTGCCCAGGGGCAGTGAGTATCCGCCGAAAGAAAACATTATTCTCTGCCTCCCGTGAGCAGTGAAAGGGCTTCCGCCCTCGTTTTTGCGTCGTTTCTCATTATGCCTCTGAGCGCGGAGGTGCGGGTCTGCGAGCCCGACGCTCTCGCGCCGCGCATTGTCATGCAAAGATGCTCCGCCTCAATCACCACAGCCACTCCGAGCGGCTTCATCGATTCGTCAAGAAAGTCGGCAATCTGCCCGGTGAGCCTCTCCTGAAGCTGAGGCCTTTTCGCGAAGTTATCCACTATTCTCGCGAGTTTCGAAAGCCCGATTACCCTGCCGTCGGACGGAATATAGGCGATATGCGCTTTGCCGATGAAGGGGAGCAGGTGATGCTCGCACATTGAGTAAAGCGGAATATCCCTTACTATTACCATTTCGTCGCTGCCCTCGTCAAAGAGTTTGAGGTGGCGCTTAGGGTCGCTTTCAAGGCCCGAAAAGATTTCTTCATACATACGCGCCACGCGGGCGGGTGTTTCAACAAGGCCTTCTCTGTCGGGGTCCTCGCCTACGGCGGCGAGTATCTCCCTTACGGCGTTTTCAATTCTTTTCTTATCCATATTAAGCCTCCTCAATCATTCGAAGATAAGTGTCAGCGTAAACAGGTCTTTATCGTCATAGTACCCTTTGAGTTTCTGCACAAGCGGTTTGCCGTCGGTCGCCCGCCGTTTGCTGAGAATCGCGGAAAGGCGGTAGTTTTCAATCAATTGACTGTAAGCCTCGTTATATGATTTTTCGTTTGAAAAGTTTATCTGAATCTGCTTTTCGCCTTTTCTGTACTGCGCGTAAACGCCGTCCGAAAGTGCGGATTCGTTGACCGCGCTGTAATTCGGGAAAATGAGCCCCGTGAGCGAATAGTAATTGTCCTCGTTTGAAATGCAGTTTACGTCGATTGAAAAATCGAAGTGGTTTTTGCTTATCACTTCGTCGGAGACGTTGAAGTAGGTGTAAAGGCGCACGGATGAGCCCTTGTCGGTCAGGGGGTCATCCCACGTGCAGTCAAGGTGATACCACTTGCCGTTTACGTTTACCACATTCCACATATGCGAGCCGCCGCGCTGACGCGACGAGGACGCTGTGCCGCTGATTACGGCGCTCTGAATTCCGACTTTGTCGAGCAGGAGTTTCGCGGCTTTCGAGTAGCCCTCGCAGGCGGCAACGTGATTTACAAGGCTGCCGTAAACGGATGAATACACATACTCCTTCTCTTCGATTTTGTAGGAGCAGTTGTCAACAATCCAGTTGTGTATTTCGAGCTCCGTCTGCCACTCGTTGTTAATATCCGAAAGGCCGGCGATAATCGAGTCGCAGGCGGCATCAATCTCCGCCTTCTGCTTTTCGTATTCGTCTTTGTCAATTATGTACTCGGCTGAGAAAAAGTCGTTCCACAGTTCCGCCTTAACGGAGCATTTTCTGCCCAGGAAAAAGAGGTCCGGGTTATCGTAGAGCAGGGCGCGGAACACATTGTCGAGCGCCTCCTCGTCGAGGTCGGGCACAAGTATTTTCTCCGGCATCTCGTAGATTTTGTCGAGTATCATATTGTAGGCCTGCTTTTCAACAGAGCCGAGGTTTTCGTAATAGAGTTTGTAGGGGCTGCCGCACGAACTCGGCGCCTCGGGGTCCGAGGTGTAGTTGTTGATCACCGGGAAGGTCAGATCCGGAAAATTGATTTTCAGGCTGACCAGCGAAACGATGATAACAAGCAGCGCCAGGAGAACCGTTCTTTTTTTGTTTTTCATTTTACTTCTTTCCGGTAAGCTGATTTAAATTTTCCGCAACGGTGATCTTTGCGGGTCCTTTTTCAAAAACGTACTTTATGATTTCCGCGTTTGCGCGGTAGTCCACAATGCTGAAATCAGTGGTTACCGAGTTTGCGAGTTTTGAGTAGAAAGCGTCCGTTTTAGCGGCGTTGTTTCCGGTGAATACCGTCCTGAATATCTCCGCGAGCACTTCGCTTCTTATATTGATGTTTTCACCCTGACCGAAACCGAGCCAGAGCAGATATTTATACACGGGGTCGCCCTTCATCGTGTTTTTGCCCTCGATGAGGAAAAGGTTGAATTCGTCGCGGTATTCCACTTTTTCGGGCACGTCGAAGGTGATGCCGCCGATGTAGTTTATCATGGATTTAAAGTTGTTTACATCCGCGCTCATGCAGTTTGAAATCCTGATTTTGTATTCCTTTTCAACCGCTTTTTTCAGCGCGTCCGCCCCGTAGGTTTTAAATATGTAGTTGAAACTTATCATCTCTTCGCCGTATTCGGTTACGGTCTGTATGGAGGGGGCGAGTATGTTAAAATACCTCTGAGGCAGTCTTAACCTCGCAATCCACATAAGGCGCAGTTCGCCCGTTTCGGTGTCGTTGCAGTAAAGCAGCCAGTATTTATCGCTTTTGGGCACGCTGACGCCTGCCGGGCTGTCCTCTTCCTCTTCTCCTGCTTCGGTCACCACCTCGCCGCTTATGGCGGAGAGCAGGTTAAAATCGTTTTTCGCAAGTATGGCAAAAAGCGAGCCGGCGAGAATGAGCACAAAGGCGGCCGCAAATACGGCAACGAGTTTCTTGTTGAGAGCCTCGTTTCTGTTCTTTTCTTTTTTAAATGGTGAGTCGTTGTTTTTCAATTTCAATCACTGCTTTTTACAAGTATCGCCGCGGAAACGCCGTCAAGATAAAGGTCCCTGCCTTTCACCTCTTCGCCCGTCAGGCTCTCAAAGCCTTCGCAGGGCAGGGTGTAGACTATCGGGTGCGGGTTTCTGTTGGCTACGGTTATTATTCTTTCGCCTCTGCCCTGTCTTTCATAGGCAACACAGCCGAGGCAGGATGATACGGGCACAAAACTGCCGTCTTTGAATACGGGATGCTCCTTGCGGAGTTTTCCGAGAAAACGGTAGTGAGCGAGCAGGTCTTCGTCTTCGTTTCCGTAAGGGTAACAGCCGCGGTTATAAGGGTCAACCCCTCCGCTTGCTCCCGCCTCATCGCCGTAATAGATGCAGGGTACGCCGGGCAGGGTAAACTGCATTGAGGAAACGAATTTGAGAAGCCGTTTGCCCCTCGCCGTTTCTTCTTCGGTCATCTCTCCGTCATATCTTTTTTCGCCGTATTCCGCGCTGTAGCCCTCGAGGGTGCCAAGGCGGTTGAGTATGCGGCAGGTATCGTGAGTGCCGATATGATTCATAAGGCAGTCGAGCACGCACTTCGGGTAGTTTTCGCAGATTTCGTTTATCCTGTCGTTAAATCTTTCAGCCACTCCGCTCACTGCAAACCACACGAGAGCGTCGGCAAAGGGGTAATTCATTACGGAGTCGAGCTGTCTGCCCTGCAGGTATCTGCGGCGCTCGCCGTAACTGATTTTGCAGGAGGCGTCCTCCCACACTTCGCCGATTATCAGCGCTTCGCTGTCGTTTGCTTTCACCTCTTCGCGCAGGGCGTCAAGGAATTTGTCGGGCAGTTCATCCGCCACATCGAGCCGCCAGCCGGAGGCGCCGAGCCCCTGCCATTTTCTGAGAATACCGCGGATATATTCGATGTAGGAATCGGTTGTTTCGTCAACTTCGGGCAGGATGTCAATGCCCCACCAGCAGTCGTATTTGTCGGGATATTCGCTGAATTTATACCAGGGGTAATAGGGCGAGTTTTTATCGTTGTAAGCGCCGCCGTCACCGAAGGCGCCATTTTTGTTGAAGTATTTGCTGTTTGCGCCCGTGTGGCTGAAAACGCCGTCAAGGATAATGTCTATGCCGTTTTCCTTCGCCTTTTTGCAAAGGCGCGAAAAATCCTCTTCCGTGCCGAGCAGAGGGTCGGGCACTTCGTAGTCGGCGGTATCGTAGCGGTGGTTTGACTCCGCGAGGAATATCGGGTTTAAGTAGATACAGCCTACGCCGAGGCTTTTGAGGTAGCCGAGTTTTGATTCGATGCCCTTGAAATCGCCCCTGAAGAAATCGTATTTCGTGATTCTGCCGTCTTTGTCGGGGCTCCAGCGGGGCTTTGCGCCCCAGTCGTCGCGCAGTATTCTTTCTCCGAAGTCCGCGCTTTTTTCTTCGCCCGAGTAACAGAATCTGTCGGGGAAAATCTGATAGATGACCGAGCCCTTGATTCTGTCGGGCGTGCGGAAATCCTTATCGTAAACGGTAAAGAAAAAGTCGCCGCCCTCGCAGGAGATAAGCCCGATTGAGCCGCTCGAGCGGGTGATGAAATTTTCGGAATAACTGTTGAATATGCAGAATCTGTAAAAATACAGACCCGTGTCGCCGGGCGTGAAAGTTACCTTCCACCATTCCTCGCCGTAACCCTCGTTTCTCTCCCACTGCATGGGGATATTGTCGGAGTATTCGCCGTCTCTGCGTATTCTGAGCACGGCGGAGTTACAGCCGAAGGACTTGGGCAGAATGATTCTGAAGGTGATTTCGGTGCCCTGCGTTACCGCGCCGAACGGAAACTTATGATATGTGTAGGATGAATTGTAAGGAATGAAATCCACTTATGAGTGTCCTCCGCGCTTTCAGTCTATGGGCGGCGAAACGGCTTCAACCGTCACCTGAGGCGTTTCGTCAATGATTTGTGTTTCGGATGCCGTTTCATCGTCGGGCGGAAGTTCCGTAACCCTGAGCAGTACATCCGTAAGGAAAAAGCCGGCATATACGAGCGCGAGAATGAGCAGGACTATGATAATAATCCTAGCAATCTTTCTGCGCAGGGCCTTGCTCCTGTAATCCGTGCCCGTGCCGAATCTTTTTGAAAACGCCGTTATGCTCTCGCGCTGTGAAGGCTTGAGAGATTTTTCGGTTCTGACTTTTTTCATATCAAGTTCCTCAGAAAAGGGCTGTGCCGGTAAAGCCGGTAAAGCCGAGTGAAATCAGTGCAACATAAAGAAACATTGCGGGCGTGCCCCTGAAGGCGGGGGGTATGTGCCTGTTCTTTTCGAGCGCCCTCGAGCCGCTGCCTATAAGCGCGGCGGCAAGCACAAACGCTGCGCCCGCGCCGAGGCCGAGACCTATGCTGTTTTGCAGCGAATAGGCGGCGTTGTTGTTGATATAGGGCACGGCAAACACGAGGGTGTTGAGCGCCGAAATGCCGAGGTTGCCGAGCAGTTCTTTATCGCGCGTGATGAGATGCACGATGAGAGCCGTGACGGCGTAAACCGCCGTGAGCACTCCGCCGTAAATCATCGCCTTAACCGCGTAAGATTCGGCCGAGTGAGTGTAGATGCCGATAAGGCTGCAGATAACGCTCGTCACAACCGAAAAGCCCGATATCATCGCGGCGAATTTGAGGAAAGTGCCGGGGCGCTTCGCAATTCTGATCGCTTCGCTCATACCGAGGCCCGAGCACATAACGAGGTTTTGCACAAAGACCACGTAGAGGGCGGTTATGAGAAGGTCGGAAATTATCTTCATTCTTCGTCACCCTCCTCATCTTTGTTTGTGAACGAGTCTATGAGTTCATTCACGCTCGAGAGCAGGTAGGCGTACTCGTCATCGTTTTCGATTGTAAGATCAAGGTCAACCTGCTCAGGTTCAAAGTCGCCGTCAACCTCAAGTTCGATTTCCTCAGGCTGAGCGGAAGTTTCTTTGCGGGCGGGTTTTTCTGCGGTTCTTTTTGCGGTAAACGCCTGCAGTGCCGCCGCGCCGAAGCCGAGCAGCACAAGGCAGCCTGCGGGCATCGCCATTGCGGGCAGGGTAAATTTGAAATTGAGCGTGCGCCCGAGGATACTGCCGCTGCCGATTATTTCACGCAGCGCTCCGCAGATTATCATCACGATGCCTATGCCCGTGCCCGCCGCGAGAGCGTCATACACCGCTGTGCGCACATCGTTTTTCACCGCAAAGGTTTCGCAGTGAACGGCGGTAGCGGAGTTGATTGCCACAAGGGGCAGGAACACACGCATTGTGAAGGAAAGATTGATGAGAGTTTTGAATTCGATAAGCCAGAGCACGGGGCAGATGAGCAGAAGCCCGAGTATCAGATAGACAGCTACTCTCACGGGCCTTGACACCTTTCTGAGCATAAGGCTCGCTGCAAACGATGAAACCAGAATATGCGCAAACACAGCGAGCGCGATGAAGAAGGCGTCTTTAAGATTCTGCGTTGCCGCCACAACGGGGCACAGCGCCACGCACTGCACGAGCACCGGGTTAAACCTGAAAGCGCCGGTGCGCATCATTGAGGAGAGTGAATAGTTTTTATCCATTTGCCTTCACCTCCCGTGCTTTCTGCCTTGTGGAGACTATAATTCTCGCTCTGTCGGTCAGCATATCGAGAAGCGGGCTGAAAGCGTTTGCAATCAGCACGGCAAAGCATACCGGCTCCTCAAACGCGCCGAGTTTGCGCATCGTCATACACACTATGCCGGTGAACACTCCGTATACCACTTTGTTTGCCCTGTGCACGGGCATAGTCGCGGGATTGGTGAGCATAAACACCGCCGCAAACAGGAGCGAGCCGGAGCAGAGCTCCATAATCGCGCAGGAGATAACCGAGCCCTCCGAGCGCGGGAAAATGAGAGAAACAAGCAGGCACGCGCCGAGAAATCCCGCGGAGGGGATGAGCGACTGACGCCTGCGGATAACGAGAAACACCACACAGCCGAGCATTGCGATTACGCAGGTTGTGCCCATAGGGCCGTAGATGTTGCCCGTGAGTATATCGAGGAAGTTTGAGGCCGTGAGCCTCACCGTATTGCCCGACACAAGAGAGGAGCCGAGCGAAACGCTCTTCATAAACGCCCTGCCCGAGCCGTAGGTGAAAATCTGTTCTTTAAAGCAGACCGCGGCAAAGGCGAAGCCTGCGGCGGCGGGCACAAAGGGTGTGCGCATACCGCCTCCGAAAGGAATTTTAGCCGCGAGTATCGCAAAGGAAACCGCCGTCATTCCGATATAAACGGGGACATCGGCAGGCAGCATCATGGCGATGATTATGCCCGTGCATATACCGCTCAGGTCCGCGGCGTAATACTGCTTGTTGACTATGATGCCCGCGACAAAATCGCAGACGAAAGCCGTGAGCACGCATACGGCAAGGGTGCGCAGAGCGGCGGCTCCGTAGTACCATATCGAAAGAGCACACGGGGCTGCGAGCATAAGGAGATAATCTCCGTATATTTTGGTTGATTTTGCTGTCTGACCGTTCCTTGCGTCAGCCAATGGATTTCACCTCTGCGTTTCTTTTGAGTGTGCCGATTGCGGCGGCAGGGTCGGGTGAGCGGAATACCGCGCTGCCCGCAACAAATACGTTTGCGCCCGCGGCGGCGGCAGTGACAACGGTCTCATAATTGATGCCGCCGTCAACCTGTATGTCAAGGTCTTTGCCGAGCGCAGCGGCAGCCTGCCTGATGAGGCTCACTTTGGGCATTGTTTCGGGCATAAAGGACTGCCCTCCGAAGCCGGGCTCAACCGTCATCACAAGTATCATATCGGCTTTTCTGATATAGGGAATCACCTCTTCGGCGGGGGTGGCGGGCTTTATCGCTATGCCCGCTTTGCAGCCGAGAGCGTGAATTCTGTCAAGAGTTTCATCTGTGTCGGAATCGCTTTCGATATGAAAAACTATCATATCCGCGCCCGCTTTCGCGAAGTCCTCCGCGTATTTAAGAGGGTCGGATATCATAAGATGCACATCGAAAAACAGAGAAGTCTTATCTCTGATTGAGGCAATCACGGGAGCGCCGAAACTGATATTCGGCACAAAATGACCGTCCATTACATCAAGGTGAAGCATATCCGCGCCGCCGTTTTCGGCTTTTTTCGCCTCGTCGCCCAGGCGCGAAAAATCGGATGCAAGCACCGACGGAGAAATTTTTATCATTACCGACACCTCCGGAAAGATTACATAAAAATACAGCATAATTATATCATAGCACTCATTAGAGGTCAATAATATAAAATAAACAAACAGTGAACAATAATAATTCGCAATGAAGGGGCGCGGATAGAATGCAGAATTAAGAATTGCAGGGCACAGATATATGCCTGTCATTCCGAGCCTGTCGAGGAATCTGCACATAGATCCTTCGACTCGCTCTGCTCGCTCAGGATGACAGTAGGGTAGTATAACCAAATCTTATCCCGTAGGGGCGCGGGTATCCGGTGGACACCTCTGCCAAAGGCAGAAGCGCCGACCGAACCGACAGGTGAGACCGGATATTATCCGCCCGCCACACAGGATATGCGTAAGCATCGTAGGGAACGCCGTCCCGGCGTTCCGTCCGTGCCGCAGGCGCGGAAGTATGGCTTCCCCTCGAGGGGAAGCTGTCACGACAAAAGGATATAAATCGTGACTGATGAGGTGGAAAATCTGCCTCTTGATTGAATACAATCTTTACACGCCGTGACACCTCATCCACCGCAAGCGGTCCCCCTTTTTCTCGCCGAAGACGGCTAACCCCTGTCATCGCAAGCGATGACACCCCCTTGACAAGGGGATCACCTCAAGGGGAAGGCATAACGAAAAATGTGAATAACTGCGTGAATAACTTGTGAATAACTGCGATTTTCGGGCTTAAACCCTCATTTTGTGAGGTTCCGGAACATCATTTTTTGCGGTTCCAGACCGTTAATTTTTGAGGTTCCGGAACATTAAATTTTGCGGTTCAAGACCCGCAAATTTTGAGGGGAATTAATACTGAAAGAATAATACTGAAATATCAATACTGAATGAGTAATACTGAATCAGATTATTATTATAATATCGCCCGGAGTGAAAAAACGGATAAACCGTTTTTCATTTTTCGGCTTATGCCGTAAAGTCCCTTCACCCTAAGGCTGAAACAGGGGGTTTTGTCACCCCGTTTGCGGTGACAAATCGGGAATTTATCAAAAAAAGTGACAAAAGATATAGTTTTGTAACGTGGATTTTAATATGCAGGGCACGGATACATCCGTGCTGTTTTTATCCGGCAAGCATATATGTTTGCCCTGCAATTCCGCGCCTGCGGCACGGACGGAACGCCGGAACGGCGCTCCCTACAATGCTCCGCATATCCTGTAAGGCAAAAGGATTTGTTATTCGATATCGATATGTTTTATGCTCACGCATATCCTGTGTGGCGGGCGGATAATATCCGCCCCTACGGGGTACGCATTTGTTAAAAAACAATTATTAATCTTGCTTACTCAGTGGCACTTAGGGAGGGAGCAGAAAAGGTTGAACCGACGAAGCGCCGCCTGTGGCGGATAAAGCGAGGCGGTGAAAGGAAGAAACAAGGAGTATCACGAAGCAAAACAGCGAGTGAGACGACTGTGTTTCTGACGGTTTCCGTTTTCATTTTCGGCCGAAGACAGTATCGGGATACGGCGAATGAGCAAAGGCTCCGAAAAAAGACAATAACAAAACATTCCTTATGACAAGTCAGAATAAATAAAATTCAAGGACTGCAAGCAATAAGCCTGCAGCCCTTTTTAACTCTATTGTCTTTTTGTTTTTCGCCGTATATTCCCCGACCGAAGACCGATCAGTTATGATTCTTTACGAAATACTTGTAAAACTTCACTCCTGCCGCCACTGCCGCCGTGCCGATATTTTCATTAGGCGCGTGCATTGCCGCGATCTGCTGTGAATCCATCACTATCGGGGTGAAGCGTATGCAGTTGTCGCTCACCGCCTCATAGTGTCTGCAGTCCGTGCCGCCGCTCATATAGTAGGGTGCGAAGGCGTATTCGGGGAATACTTCGTTTACGCACTTCTTGAGATACTGCATTTCTTCGCTTTCGGTGTCCGTTTCGTGTGAGGAATCGAAGCCGATGATGAGTTCCGTTTCAATGTCGTATTTCGCCGCTGTCCTGCGCAGGATTTCGAGGCATTCATCGCGTGACTGGAACTGCCCCACGCGCATATTCGCTATCATATACGCTTCGGACGGAATCACGTTTGGCGCCTGTGAGCCCTCCGCCATGGTAAACACGAGAGTAGTGGTCACAAACGCTCTTGCCGCCGGTGAAAATGAAGGCATCAGGGCGGTGAGAAGGGGCTTGAAGAGCCACATATTGCCGAAGATGAATCTCATCGGGAATTTAAGATAGGGCGCGATGCACGTGAGAGTTTTTTCAACCACGGGAGGCATCTTCGTCTTGAAATGGTTTTTCTTTTCCATTTCGCACACGAAGGCGGAAAGCCGCGCGAAGGGATTGTCTTTCGGCGGGGTGGATGAGTGGCCGCCGTTGCTCTTCGCGGTGAATTTAATGTGGCTCGTGCCCTTTTCGATTACGCCGACACCCGCGCAAAGAGTGGTCATGCCTGGCAGAATATCCGATACTATCGCTCCGCCCTCGTCCATTGCGGCGCACAGATGAACGCCTTTATCCTTGAGGTAATTTACGAGTATTCCGGCGCCGCCGCCCGAAGTTTCTTCGTTGCAGGCGTAGGCGAGGTAAACATCTCTTTCGGGCACAAAGCCCTCTTCAAGCAGTTCTTCCACAGCCGCCATTTCGCTCATCACGGTGCATTTGCAGTCCATTGCGCCTCTGCCGTGCACCTTGCCGTCTTCTATATCGCCGGAAAACGGATCGTGCTCCCAGCCCTCGGGTGAGGCGGGCACAACATCCTGGTGACCCATGAGCAGCAGGGCGTCTTTGGATGAATCCTTACCCTGCCAGCGGTATATGATATTGCCGTCAATCTCGGTCATCTCAAGCTTTTCGTGAATAAGCGGGAAGAGTTCCTTAAGCACGGCGTGAAGTTTGTAAAACTCGGTTTTGTCTTCGCCCGCACCTTTTGATACGGTGGGCACTTTCACCATTTCCGAGAGCATATGTGCGTATTTCGCCTCGTCTTCGGGTGTAAACGGAGCCTGCGAGGGCCTGCCCGACGGCTTCGCCTTAATCATAACCGCCCTGATGAGAGCGATTATCAGCAGCAGCGCTGTAATGCAGAGCACCGCGCACAGAATGATAAGACATATTTTCATATTATCCCTTCTTTCGTGTTTTAGAATAGCATAATGCCCCCTGACTGTCAAACAAAAAGATTGCCCCGCCGTGAGCGGAGCAATCCGTGTGAGATTATTTCTTCTTCTTTTTCGTTATTGCCGCTTTGACCCTGCCCTCCGGGTCCTTGATGAAGAGGACGATGAGCCAGATGATAAGGCCGAGTGCCGTTACGCTGAGGCCCAGGAAAAGGTCGTTGAGCATATCCTCGGGGGCGGGGGAGAAGTATTCCTCTGCGCCGAGTTCGATATACTCGAAAATCGCGTCAACAAACCACATTATCGATGCGCCCCAGAAAAGGAAGCAGGGCACCGAGTAGAGCATTTTGCCTTCGGGTGCGTTCTTGTACCACAGCACCGTGAAGATGACTGCGGAAAAAACGGAAACGAGCAGTGTCATTACGCATTTTCCTCCGCTGTTTCATTGGTGCTTCTGCTTGTGATAATATGAGCAACGGCAACTCCGATTGCCCACAGGGCCGTCACAAGCACTGCCATGGTAACGCCGACCGTCATCATCTCGTGCAGCATTTCAGCCGTTTCGGCAGGGTCCGTCATCGCCGTTAAGAACGGGGGGAAGGGGACCACTTCGCCGTGCCACAGGTGCTCAAAAGCAAGCAGAATAACGCCGCCCCAGAGCAGACCCGCAAGCCAGGTGAGTTTCTGGGTTACGGATGAAAGTTTGCTTTCGGAGTTGTTGCCGGTGCTGAGTTTAACAGCCTTGTTTTCCTTCGCTTTGAGCACGGCGACAGCCGCGGTCACAACGATTGCTTCTGTGCCGGGAACTATGAAACATGCCATTTTAATTTCCTCCTGTCGGTTATTGTGTGTCTGTTAAATCTGAGGGCCTGCGGCTACGAGAGCCTTGCCTGCCTCATTGCTTTCGTATTTCGCGAAGTTCTTGATGAATCTGCCTGCGAGGTCTTTCGCCTTTGCTTCCCATTCGGAGGGATCTGCGTAAGTGTCGCGCGGGTCGAGAATCGCGGGGTCAACGCCGTCAAGCGCGGTGGGAACTTCGAAGTTGAAGTAGGGAATCATCTTGGTGGGGGCGGTAAGGATGCTGCCGCCGAGAATGCCGTCGATTATTCCTCTGGTGTCCTTGATGGAGATACGCTTGCCCGTGCCGTTCCAGCCGGTGTTTACAAGGTATGCCTTCGCGCCGCTCTTTTCCATTCTCTTTACAAGTTCCTCTGCATACTTGGTGGGATGCAGCTCAAGGAAGGCCTGGCCGAAGCAGGCGGAGAAGGTGGGAGTGGGCTCGGTGATGCCTCTCTCAGTGCCGGCGAGTTTGGCGGTGAAGCCGCTCAGGAAGTAATATTTGGTCTGCTCGGGAGTGAGGATTGAAACGGGGGGAAGTACGCCGAAAGCGTCAGCCGAAAGGAAGATAACGTTGTTTGCTTCGGGAGCCGCGGAAACGGGGCGTACAATCTTTTCTATATGAGTGATGGGGTATGAAACTCTGGTGTTTTCGGTAACGCTCTTGTCTGCGAAATCAATCTTGCCGTTTTCGTCAACGGTAACGTTTTCGAGCAGGGCGTTGCGCTTGATTGCGTTGTAGATATCGGGCTCGGACTCTTTGTCGAGGTTGATAACCTTCGCGTAGCAGCCGCCCTCGAAGTTAAACACGCCGTTGTCATCCCAGCCGTGCTCGTCGTCGCCGATGAGAAGGCGCTTCGGGTCGGTGGAAAGGGTGGTCTTGCCGGTGCCGGAAAGGCCGAAGAAGATGGCTGTGTTTTTGCCGTTCATATCGGTGTTGGCGGAGCAGTGCATCGCGGCAACGCCTTTGAGAGGAAGGTAGTAGTTCATCATTGAGAACATACCCTTCTTCATCTCGCCGCCGTACCAGGTGTTGATGATAACCTGCTCACGGCTTGAAATATTGAAAGCAACGGCTGTCTCGGAGTTGAGACCCATCTCTTTGTAATCGTCAACCTTCGCCTTGGAAGCGTTGTAAACGACGAAATCGGGCTCAAATGCCGCAAGTTCGTCCGCTGTGGGGGCGATGAACATATTCTTGATGAAATGCGCCTGCCAGGCAACTTCCATGATGAAACGGATTGCCATGCGGGTGTCGGGGTTGGTGCCGCAGAAAGCGTCAACAACGAAAAGTCTCTTGCCGGAGAGTTCGCCGAGCGCGATCTTCTTGAGTCTTGCCCAGTTTTCCTCGGAAAGAGGATGGTTGTCGTTGGGATATTCGGGGGTGGTCCACCACACGGTATCTTTGGAGTTTTCGTCCATAACGATGTATTTATCCTTGGGCGAACGGCCGGTGTAGATGCCGGTCATAACATTAACCGCACCGAGTTCGGTAACCTGACCCTTGTCAAAGCCTTCAAGGCCGGGCTTGGTTTCTTCTTCAAAAAGAAATTCAAATGACGGATTGTGTACGATTTCCGTAACGCCGGAAATGCCGTATTTGCTGAGATCGATGTTTGCCATAGAGCACCTCTTTCTTGAAATGTGCGGGGCACGGAACGCCGCGCAATCATTCATATTATTACAGTTTAATATATTAGGGGAACGCACGTAAAAAGTCAATATGCAATTAGCCGAAAAAACACTCACGCGGGCGCGATTTTTATGCAAAAATGCAACCCCGACGGAGAAAAATTGCAGAATACCGCGTTTTTTTCACCCGACGGGGCTTAAAATGAATTTTTAACCGTGACTGAATTCGCTCAGAAATTTTTCATCATTTTTCTGAGAATCCGGTAAAGTTCGGCGGCATCCTGCGGGTCGATGTTTGAGCACGCCGCCATTTTTGAGGGGATTTTCACCGCCTCGTCCCTGAGCGCTCTGCCCTTTTCCGTAAGCGTGATTATCAGATTGCGCTCGTCCTCTTTTGAGCGGCTGCGGTCGATGAAGCCTTTGCTTTCAAGGGCCTTGAGCACGGGCGTGAGCGTGCCCGAATCCAGCAGAAGCCGCTGACCGAGCTGCTTTGAGGTGACTTCTTCGCACTCCCAAAGCACCATCATCGCGATATACTGCGTGTAGGTCAGGCCTATTTCGTCAAGGTATGGCTTGTAAGCGTTCACCACCCCTTTGCTGCACGCGTAAAGGGGAAAGCAAAGCTGATTATCAAGTTTGAGGCAATCGTATTTATCCGCCATTTTTTTCACTCTTTTCAGCCTTCAAGCGAGGCGTTGTATGCAGCGCGCACCGCCTTTGCAAGCTGGTCGCCGCAGGAAGTGGGTCTGTTGCCGCAGGTGATGCCCGTGAGCAGGTCTTCAATCTCGTCTACCGTTTTGCCGTCAACGATTTTTGAAATCGCTTTCAGATTGCCGTTGCAGCCGCCGAAAAACTGAATGTTTCTCACCACATCGCCGTCAAGGTCAAGGCTGATTACCTGTGAGCAGGTACCTCTTGTCATATAGTCGTAATGAAACATTTTATAACACCTCTTCAATCTTCTCTCTGATTTTTGATATATCTGCCGTCGGCTCAAATCTTGCGGCGATTTCACCGTTTCTGTCAATCACGAATTTGGTGAAATTCCACTTGATATTGCCGTTGTTTTTGTAGTCCTTATCCCTTGCTTTCGCCATAAGTTTCATGATGGGAGCCATCTTGCCCTCAAAGCCCTGAAACACCGTGTTTTCCGTGAGCCATTTGTAGAGCGGAACTGCGTTTTCGCCGTTAACGTCAATCTTTGAAAACTGCGGGAAGGTGATGCCGAATCTGTCGGTGCACTCGTTGTGAATCTCCTCGTCGGAGCCGGGCGCCTGATTCATAAACTGGTTGCAGGGGAAATCGAGGATTTCAAAACCTCTGTCTTTTATTTCCTCATACATTTTCTGCAGTTCTTCATACTGCGGGGTGAAGCCGCAGGCGGTGGCTGTGTTTACTATGAGCACCGCTTTGCCTTTGTAATCCGAAAGGGCGATGTCTTCGCCGCCTCTGCCTTTTACCGTGAAATCATACAAGTTCATTTTATTTCTTCCTTTCCTGTCTTTTTTCTGTCTTTCCCGTCCGGGCGATTCCCGTGATAGCAGTGAGAGCATACCCGTAACTCACTCGGCGGTACATCCGTTATTCAATCAAAAATCGATTGAGTACAATTAGATTGTACACAATTAAATTGAATTTGTCAAGAGTTTTTTTGATTTTTTTCGGGACTGACAGGGCGGGAGAGGGGCTGAGATTCCTCGACTTTCCCCTCAGAAACATAGTCGTCTCACTCGCTGGTTCGCGTCGTGATACTCCTTGTTTCTTCATCTCAGCGTAACGCCTTTATCTGCCACCGGCAGCGGCGTCACGCTTCGACCCGGAATGACAAAGGTATTATTAACAAATGCGCACCCCGTAGGGGTGCGGGTGTCCGGTGGACACCTCTGCCGCAGGCAGAAGCACCGACCGAACCGACAGGTGAGACCGGATACCATCCGCCCGCAACAAGGATATGCGGAGCATAAAAATGGCTTCCCCTCAAGGGGAAGGCATTTCCTGATACGGCAGGGTATAACAAGGCGAAACAGGGTGTAACAGGGGGCAACAGGGTTTTTCCGGCAAAAGAAACCGCAATAGCATTTACAAGCGGAAATATAAATTGTATAATAATAAAAACACTTTTTCGGGAGGCCGAAGGGCTATGGAAATGTTTTACAGAATTCTCAAAACATTATTTACGGGGCTTTTCCTCATATCGCTTTCTTTCTCCGAGAAGCCTGCGGGCGGCGATTTCCCTGCGGGCGAAGTGCCCGGGCCGGGTGACGAGGGCAAATATCTTCAGATAGACGCCCCCGACGAGGGCTTTGATATCTGGCAGCCGGGCGAGAGAAGCGGCGGCTACCGCTACGGCCCCTCAATGATTCTCAACACCGACGGCAGCATTGATATATGGAGAGCCGCAAGCGGACCGGGCGACATTGTTGACCTCATAGCATACAAGCGCCTGTATGACGGCGGTAAAAAGGGCACAAACGAAGTGATTGCCCTGAAACCGACCTCCGGAAGTCATGATCAGAAGTGGACCTGCGACCCGGGCGTGATTAAATTCGGCGGCTATTACTATATCGGCTACACCACCACCGCCAACCCCGCCGGCGTTGACAATGACGTGTGCGTGGCGCGCAGTAAAAATCCCGAAGGCCCTTATGAAAAATGGACGGGGAGCGGCTGGGGAGACGAGCCCGTGCCGCTTGTTGAATACACGGACGACCCCTCCGGCTTCGGCGCGGGCGAACCCTCCTTTGTGCTCATGGGCGACACTCTTTATATCTACTACTCCTGGAACGAAGATAACTCGACCACCCGTGTGGCGACTGCGGACGCGACAGACGAAAACTGGCCCGCCACCCTTGAATTTCACGGCGAGTGCATCCCCGCGAAAGACGGCGGCGACTCCGCCGATGTGAAATACTGCGACGAATACGGACGCTTTGTGGCGGTATTCACCGAAAAGCGTTTTTCGGACGAAAGTTACGTGGCGGTGTGGGAATCCTTTGACGGCATAAACTTCCGCCAAAGCGGTTTCGTCAAAAACAACACAGCCAAAAAACTGCACAACTGCGGTATATCCGGCAGGGCGGACGGCCATATCGGAAAAGGCGACCCCGTTTACCTTTCATACGCCTACGGCGGAGCGGGCGACGGCGACTGGGGCAACTGGTGTACACGAATGCACGAGGTCAAACTTTCACTCGCGGACGCGCCGAAAACCGACCTCACCGCCGAGAGCAACTCCGACAATATCACCGTAACGAGAAGAAAGCAGAGTGTAATCCCCGAGATTACCACAATAAAGGCGGAGAATCAGGTCTACACAATCAGCGAACCCGAGCGCGTGTGGGTGCTCGCGCTTGACACCGACTGCGATTATTTCCCGGTGCTCAGCGGCGTAAAGTTTGACGGCTACGACGAGAGCGTGATTAAAATGAACGGCTCGCGCATGATTCCCGTCTCGCCCGGCACCACAAGAGTGTATATATCCTGGCACGGCTTCACCGGAGAATTCACCGTGCACGTTGAGTAAAAAAACTGCGGCTTTGGGCGGAGATTTTTTTTGGAATTCGCAATTCGCAATTGTAGGGCAAGCATACATGCTTGCCGAATATAAACGGCACGGATGTATCCGTGCCCTACTTATGCTCACGCATATCCTGTGTGGCGGGCGGATAATATCCGCCCCTACGGGTCAGAGCGATATGTTATTAACAACCTGTCATCCTGAGCGAGCGGAGCGAGTCGAAGGATCTATGTGCAGATTCCCCGGCTTTCCCCTCAGAAACATGGTCGTCTCACTCGCCGGTTCGCGTCGTGATACTCCCTGTTTCTGACGGTTAAAAATAAGTTTGAGAAAAAGCAATAATCAATTATTCTTTATATCAATGCAGATGTCATAAAGAAAAGAAGTCCGGGTTAAAAACCCGAACTTCTTTATTATTTGTCTTTTCGTTTTTCGCGCTTATTGCTACGACCCCTTAGCCGAAGTAGCGGTCAAGAAGACCTTTTAATGCCTTGCCGTGTCTGGCTTCGTCACGGGCCATCTCATGAACGGTGTCGTGAATAGCGTCAAGGCCGAGTTCTTTGGCTTTCTTTGCAAGGGCGGTCTTGCCGGCTGTTGCGCCGTTTTCGGCTTCCACTCTCTTTTTGAGGTTGACTTCTGTGCTGTCGGAAACCACTTCGCCGAGGAGCTCTGCGAATTTCGCGGCGTGCTCAGCCTCTTCGTAAGCGGCTTTTTCCCAGTAAAGGCCGATTTCGGGGTAGCCTTCGCGGAAAGCGACTCTCGCCATCGCGAGGTACATGCCTACTTCGCTGCATTCGCCCGTGAAATTATCTCTGAGACCTGCGATAATTTCGGGGTCAACGCCTTTGGCAACGCCTACAACGTGCTCTGCCGCCCAGGTGAGTTCTTCTTCTTTCTGCTCAATGAACTTGCTGCCGGGAGCCTTGCAGATGGGGCAAAACTCGGGAGGGGTGTCGCCTTCGTGAACATAACCGCAGATGGGGCATACAAATTTTTTCATGATATATTCCTCCTGTATTTGGTATCAATAGAATTATATTGAAAATGTTTTCTTTTGTCAACTTTCAAACAGCAGTTTTTCAATTTCGCCCATACTGCCGCAGAGCGTTGCGCCCGTGGCGGCAAGGCGTGAATATTTTTCGTGGCCGTATGTGATAAGAATACAGTCCGCGCCGAGTTCATCCGCCATGGCGGCATCGTGCTCAAGGTCGCCTATCACAAGGGCTTTGCCGCTCTCGTGAGAGTCAAGATACGCCCTTGCCCTGTCTATCTTTGAGGTCGCTAAATAATCTCCCGCGCCGAGCACCGCGTCAAAATAGCCGCCCACGCCGTATTTTTTAACATTCTCACAAAGCTGATCGCACTGCGAAGACGAAACTATCACCTGGCCGCAGCCCGCCTGCCTGAATCTTTGCAGCAGGGAGAGCGAGCCCTGCGCGAGCGAGCAGTCTTTGAGGTGATAGAGGTAACCCTCGTTATACTGCCGAAGAATCTCGGCGTAATCCTCGTTTTCAAGGTCGAAAACGCGCTCGTAAAATTTCACTATCGGCACTCCGATGCAGTCCCTGTACCGTGTCAAATCGAGCGGCGGCATCTGCCTTGAGGCGAGCATATCGTTCACGCTCGCGAGCGAGGCCGACACATCGTCAAGCAGGGTGCCGTTCCAGTCCCACAATATATATCTGTAATCCATATTATTTCCTCCGCCGCTTTATTTTACATTAAAACGCGCGTTAAATCAACAGTTTACTTTTTTATGCCGCTGTGGTAAAATTTTTACAGCAAAAAGACCGAAAGGAAATTCATTAAATGAGAAGACAGAGCGGCATACTTATGCACATTTCATCCCTCTACGGGGATTATTCAATCGGCAGTTTCGGAAAGAACGCGAAAGATTTCATAGATTTTATCAGAAGCGAGGGCTTTTCCGTGTGGCAGGTGCTTCCCTTCACCCTGCCCGACGACCATAATTCGCCCTATAAATCGCTCTCTGCATTCGCGGGCAACCCCTATTTCATCGATCTTGAAACGCTCGCGGAAGAAGGTCTGCTCACCGCTGAGGAATTAAAAGAAGCAAGGCAGAATACTCCATATTACTGCGAGTTTGACCGCCTTGCGAAGGAGCGTTTTGCCCTGCTTAAAAAGGCGGGCGAAAGGTTTACGCATACCGGTAAGATTGATGAGTTTATGAAAGCGCATAAGCACATTGAAAACTTCTGCCGCTTTATGGCGCTTCGCGGGGAAAACGGCCTCAGGCCCTGGCAGGAGTGGACCGTAAACGAAATCAGCGACCCGTCCGTTGAGAAAACCTGGCGCTTTATTCAGTATGAGTTTTTCACCCAGTGGGCTCAGATTAAAAAATACGCCGGCGAAAAGGGCGTTTCAATCATAGGCGATATTCCCATCTATGTGAGCGACGACAGCTGCGATGTGTGGGAAAACAGAAGTCTTTTCAAGCTCAACTCGAAGGGCTACCCGGAGGAAGTTGCGGGCGTGCCGCCCGATTACTTTGCCGCCGACGGTCAGCTTTGGGGCAACCCGCTCTATGACTGGGACGAGATGAAAAAAGACGGCTTCGCCTGGTGGCGCGAGAGAATGGACCACACGCTCGAAATGTTTGACGGCGTGAGGATAGACCATTTCAGGGCTGTTGAGTCCTACTGGTCCGTGCCCGCTGCCGAAAAAACTGCCAAAAACGGCAAATGGATTAAAGGCCCCGGTATGGACTTTGTAAACGCGATCAGGCAGGGGCACGAGGATAAAATAATTATCGCCGAAGACCTCGGAGATATCACGGACGAAGTGCGCGCGCTCGTTGACGAGAGCGGCTTCCCCGGTATGCGTATACTGCAGTTTGCCTTCCTTGACGACGGCGACAGCATTCACCTGCCGCACAACTATATAAGAAACTCAATCGCCTACACGGGCACTCACGATAACAACACAATCTTCGGCTACCTGTGGGAGTGCAGCGATAACGAGAGAAGAAGGATGCTCGAATATGTAAACTTCCCGGGCGGCGACTGGGGTCACGCCTCTCCTCTGCTCATAAGAGAAGTGTTCAGAAGCGTGAGCGAACTCGCGATTATACCCGTGCAGGATTACCTTATGTACGGCTCCGACACAAGAATAAACACGCCCGGCGTTGCGAGCGGCAACTGGAGTTACAGAGTCACCCGCGAGCAGCTGCAGAATGCGGACGGCGCGTTTTTCAGAGACCTTAACAGGATTTACAAGAGGTGGTAAGATGGCCTTTTTTGACATAAGCGAAAGGGTTAGTGCTCTTTCGGAAAAAGCGCTTGAAAAAGCCCGCGTAAGATTTGACGAAATTGAAAAAACGGGCGAATACAATCAGCAGAAAGTGCTTGCCGCTTTTATCGAAAACAAGGTTTCGGAGGCGGATTTCGCAGGCTCCACAGGCTACGGTTACGGCGACAGAGGGCGCGACAAACTCGATGCCGTTTACGCCCGCGCTTTCGGGGCGGAGGATGCGATTGTGCGCCATTCCTTCACCTGCGGCACTCACACTCTCGGCATAGCGCTTTTCGGCATACTGCGCCCGGGCGACACAATGCTCTGCGTCACGGGCACACCCTATGACACAATTCAGCCCGTAATCGGAATCAAGGGCAGCGGTATGGGCTCGCTTAAAGATTACGGCGTAAAATATGAGCAGGTTGAACTCGGGTCCGACGGTTACCCCGACCTTGAGGAAATCGCGAAAGCCGTGAAAAACTTAAAGCCGCGCATGGTGTATATTCAGCGCTCAAGGGGGTATTCCCTGAGACCCAGCCTTTCCGTGGAAAAAACCGGCGAAATAGCGGATACCGTTCATAACATCTGCGATGCCGTCGTGATGGTTGACAACTGCTACGGCGAGTTTGTGCAGAAAACGGAGCCCACACAGCACGGCGCGGATTTAATCGCAGGCTCGCTTATCAAAAACGCGGGCGGCTCGATTGCGCGTACGGGCGGCTATATTGCCGGCAGAAAAGACCTTGTTGAACTCTGCTCCTACAGGGCGACCGTGCCCGGTCTCGGCAAAGAGGTCGGCTGTACTCTGGGTGAGAGCAGAAATATGTATATGGGGCTTTTCAACGCTCCGAATGTTGTCACATCCGCGCTTAAAACGGCTGTGTTTGCTGCCTCGCTCTTTGAAGAACTCGGCTTTGAGGTGACACCCGGCAGCGGCGAAGAGAGATATGATATTATTCAGGCAATCAAACTCATAAATTCCGAACGCCTCTGCGCCTTCTGCAAGGGCATACAGTCAGGCGCCCCGGTTGATTCCTCCGCTGTGCCCGAGCCCTGGGATATGCCCGGCTATGACAGCAAGGTGATTATGGCGGCGGGCGCTTTCATACTCGGCTCGTCAATCGAACTTTCCGCCGATGCTCCCCTGAGGGAGCCCTACGCCGTATGGATGCAGGGCGGCATCAATTTTCCAAGCGGCAAAACGGCTGTTATGCTTGCCGCAGATTATCTTTGCAGGGAGGGGCTTGCCTGATGGAATACAGCGGAATAAGCAGAGACTCTCTCTTTCTGCTTGCGGATAACAGATTCAGGGATTCAAAAGCGTTTTACGAGGAGCATAAGGAAGCAATCAAGCAGGGCGTGACCGTGCCCATGAGGCAGATAGCAGGCATAATAGGCAGCGAGCTTGTGAGCCTTGACTCGATGATGGTCACAAACCCCGTGAAGATGGTTTCGAGGGTGCGCCGCGACACAAGATATTCAAGAGATAAATCCATGTACCGCGAGAATATGTGGATAATGTTTATGCGCGACAAGCATCAGTGGATAAACTATCCCTGCTTCTGGTTTGAGATAACGCCCGCAAACTATTCAATGGGCATCGGCTTTTTCGGCAACGATTCCGCCGTGATGCAGAATTTCAGAAAAGCAATCAGGGAGAGGACTGCCGAATTCAGAGCGGCCGCGCGCAAGTGCGAAAAGGTGGGCGTAAACTTCTTCGGCAGCGAATACAAAAGAATGCCCGCAGGCTGCCCGAAGGGTATGGAGCCCTATTACGGCAGAAAAGATTTCGGTTTCATTTATTACAGCCCCGACCTTGACGACCTTAAAGACGATAAAATCATTGATATAATCCGCAAAAACTTCAAAGCGTTTTCGCCGATGTATTCATTTTTGCTTTCCGTGGCGGATGAAACATTTGCAAAGGGCGAATAACGGGAGAGGGGAAGTATATGGTTTATAAAATAATGTCGTTTTTCCTTACGCTGTTTATGGCGCTGTCAATCTATCCGCCGCTTTCACCCGTAACTCAGGTGGCAAAGGGCGAAAAGCAGGTTTCATCCTCAAAGGCGGATGTCACGGTTATGACCTTCAACGTGAAGGTGAGCGGAGTGGGCAGATACAAGCCCGCAAAGAGGGCGCCGTATGCCGTTGACCTCGTTATGAAAAACAAGCCCGATTCAATCGGCTTTCAGGAAGTGAGTGAGGACTGGTATTCGTGGCTCAGAGAAGGCCTTGACGGCTATGCCTGCAAGGGCGAAGCGCGAAACGGCGACGGCACGGGAGAAGCGAGCCCCGTATTCTACCGCAAGGATAAATACAAATGCGTAAAGAGCGGCACCTTCTGGCTGAGCGAAACGCCGGACGAAGCCTCAAAGGGCTGGGATGCGGCGTATAACAGAGTGTGCACCTATGTGATACTTAAGAATATAAAGACTGGCTTTACTTACGCTCATTTCAACGCCCACTGCGACCATATCGGCACGAGGGCGAGAAACGAATCCGTTTCGCTTATAACTCAGAAAATCGCGGCGCTCTGCCCGGATATCCCCGTAATCCTCACGGGCGACCTCAACGACGAAGAGGGCAGCATCATGTATGAGCGCATACTTGAAAGCGGCATGCGCGACTCGAAGTATCTCGCGAAGGTGAGCGAAGACACCGGCACATTTCACGGCTACTCCCTCATCACTCAGGCATCGAGGAAAAAGCCGATAGATTTCGTCTTTGTAAATGATTTCTGCTCCAAAGTGAAAAGTTACGAGGTACTCACCGCGAAATACAACGGCATATACCCGTCCGACCATTTCCCTGTGAAAACAATGATGACGCTTACAAATAAATGAGAGGTGCTTTTATGTACAGAATACTTTCCGCAAACGTGCTCTGCTGGGGCGAAGGAGAGCACAGTATCGAAAACAGAATACCCCTTGTGATTGAAATGATAAAAGAGGCGAAGCCCTCGTCCTTCGGCGTGCAGGAGGCGCACATCCGCTGGATGAAAGCCCTTGAGCAGGGCCTGCCCGAATACGGCTGGGTAGGCATCGGCAGAGACGACGGCAAAGAGGACGGCGAATTCGCGTCCGTCTTTTACCTCAAGGATAAATTCACCGCCTCGGATGTAGGTCATTTCTGGATTTCGGAAACTCCCGACGTGCCCTCGAAAAGCTGGAATTCCGCCTGCACGAGAATGGCGACCTATGTGAAACTCACCGACAGGGAAACGGGCAAAAGTTACATTCACATAAACACGCACCTCGACCACATAAGCGTTGAGGCGCAGGTAAACGGCGCGAAGATGATAATGGAAAAGGCGGCGTCCTTCGGCGGCCTTCCCGTAGTTGCGACGGGCGACTTCAATGTGACGCCCGACTCCGACTGCTACGCGACGATGATAAGCGCGAATATGGGCGACGCGCGCACGCTCGCGCCCGACAGCGACGACTGCTACACCTTCCACGGCTTCAGGCCCGAGCAATACCGCGACATCATCGACTATGTCTTTGTTGACAAACAAACCGTCAAGCCCGTGAAGTTCAAGGTAATCAACAAGAAAATCAACGGAATGTTCTACTCCGACCACTTCGCCGTCTACGCGGATGTGGAAATATGAGCAAACGCACACCGACGATTTATCGCGGTGTGCGTTTTAATTGGATAATGAATAATTGAAGACGGAACGCCGGAACGGCGTTCCCTACAATGTGTTTAAAAAACTCAAACACTTTCAGATGTCACTTCCTGAGTGGCACTCAGGGAGGAGAAGAGACGAGCGAAAACGGAGCATTTGCGAATGAAGACAGTACTGAAGTACGGCGAATGAGCAAAGGCTCCGAGAAAAGACAATAATCAAACATTCCTTATAACAAATCAGAAGAAATAAAAATCAAGGACTGCAAGTTTTTACATTCGCAGTCCTTTTTAACTCTATTGTCTTTTCGTTTTTCGCCGTATATTCGCCGACCGTTATGTCATTTTTTCTTGCTTGATTTTGGTATCTATTACATGGCGGGAGGCAAGTTCATTCCTTACATCCTCCAGCGAAATCCCCATCTCAATCATCATCACCATCACGTGATAGGTAAGATCGACAATTTCGTATATCGTCTCTTTCTTGTCACCCGCTTTTGACGCGATGATAACTTCCGTTGACTCCTCGCCTATCTTCTTGAGCATTTTGTCGATGCCCTTTTCGAAGAGATAGGTCGTGTAGGAGCCTTCTTTTTTCTCAGTCTTCCTGCCCTCAATGAGTTTCATAAGTCTTTCGAGGGTGAAATAGCCGATTTCGTCGTTTTCAAATACCGGGTTTTCAAAGCAGGACTCGGTGCCCAGATGGCATGCGGGGCCGTCGGGCTTCACGAGCACCACAAGGGCGTCCCTGTCGCAGTCCGCGGTGATGGAAACGATGTGCTGATAGTTGCCGCTCGTTTCGCCTTTGAGCCAGAGTTCCTGCCTTGAACGGCTCCAGAAGCAGGTGAGTTTTTTCTCCATTGAGATTTCGAGGCTCTCCCTGTTCATATAGGCGAGGGTGAGCACGCGCTTTGTTTCGGCGTCAACCACTATTGCGGGGATGAGCCCTTTTTCGTCAAATTTGAGTGTGTTTATATCAATCATACCGTTACCTCTGTATTCTCACATTTATGTTTTCATCCGCAAGACGCTGCTTAAGGTCTTTTATGCTCACTTCGCCGAAGTGGAAAATCGATGCCGCGAGACCCGCGTCAACTTTCGGCAGAGTTTTGAAAAGAGTTACGAAGTCATCTATACATCCGGCTCCGCCGCTCGCGATTACGGGCACGCTCACCGCGTTGCACACAGCGTCCAGCATTTCAAGGTCAAAGCCCTTCTTCACGCCGTCGGTGTCAATGGAGTTGAGCACCACTTCGCCCGCGCCGTTGCCAACGCATCTTTTTATCCACTCTATCGCTTCCATTCCGGTGTTTTCTCTGCCGCCTTTGGCGAATACCCTGAAAACGCCGTCAACTCTTTTAACGTCGGCTGAAATCACCACGCACTGGTCGCCGTAGAGTTTCGCCGCCTCGTTAATGAGCGAGGGGTTTCTTATTGCGCCCGAGTTTACGCTCACTTTATCCGCGCCGCATTTGAGCACTCTGTCAAAATCCTCAGTCGTGTTTATCCCGCCGCCGACGGTGAGGGGGATGAACACTTTTTTTGCGGTTTCGCAGAGAATATCCGTGAAGAGTTTCCTGCCGTCGGATGAAGCGGTGATATCGTAAAACACAAGTTCATCCGCCCCGCAGCGCGAGTAGTAATCGGCGAGGTCAACGGGCGATGAAACATCATTAAGCCCTTCGAAGTTGACGCCCTTCACCACTCTGCCGTCTCTGACATCCAGGCAGGGTATTATTCTTTTAGTAATCATTTCGCCGCCTCAACCGCCTCTCTGAGAGAAATACTGCCCGTGTAATAAGCCTTGCCGATAATCGCGGCATAGAGATTCATTTTTCTTAAGTTTTTCACGTCTTCAAGCGAAGAAACTCCGCCCGAAGCGGTGATATTGATTTTATATTTCTTCGATAAATCTTCATACAGAGCGAGGTTTGTGCCGAGCATAGCCCCGTCCTTTGAAATATCGGTCACAATCAGCGTGTCAACGCCGAGTTTTTCCATTTTATCGCAGAAGGTGTAAACGTCATACTGCGAGTTTTCCGTCCAGCCCTTCACGGCAACGAAACCGTCTTTGATGTCCGCGCCCACGGCAACTTTTCTGCCGTATTCTCTGAGCGCGGCTTCAAGAAAAGCGTCGTCTGTCACGGCGGCCGTGCCGAGAATTATACGGTCAACGCCGGAAGAAATGTATTTTTCGGCAACATCCAGCGAGCGTATGCCTCCGCCGATTTCAGAGAAAAGTCCGCTCTCTTTCGCGAGCAGCCTCACGGTTTCGATATTCGGAGTTTCGCCGGTCTTCGCGCCCTCAAGGTCAACTATGTGAAGGCAGGTCGCTCCCTGACTGCGGAAATCGCGCGCCACATCAAGCGGGCTGTCGCTGTAAACGGTCATCTGCGCGTAATCACCTTTGTAAAGACGCACCGCCTTGCCGCCGTATAAATCTATCGCGGGAAAAATCAGCATGCCTCACACTTCCTTTCGCAGAAAGCCCTGAGTATCGCCATACCCACATCTCCGCTTTTTTCGGGGTGAAACTGCGTGCCGTAAATGTTGCCTTTTACAACGGCGGCCGTAAGGGGAGCGCCGTATTCCGCAACTGCGGCAGTGTTTTTCTCGCACTTCGCTGCATAGAAGGAGTGAACGAAATAGACGAAATCGCCCTCTTTTATGTACTTGAAAAGTCCGCCGTCATCATTTCTGAAGATGAGAGCATTCCAGCCGATGTGCGGAATTTTGTAATCCGCAGGAATCACTTCGGCTATCGGCCTTATTTCGCCTTCTATGAGGCCGAGACCTTCGTATTCGCCGTATTCAAAACTTTTTTCAAAGAGCAGCTGCATACCCAGGCAGATGCCGAGCAGAGGCTTGCCCGCTTTCACTTCCTCTTTGAGGACTTTGTCAAGCCCGGAGGACATGAGTTTGAGCGCGGCGTCGCCGAATGCGCCGACACCCGGCAGTATGATTCTGTCGGCCTGTTTTATCACTGCGGGGTCTGAGGTCACAACCGCCTTTTCCCCGATTGCGTCAAAGGAGCAGGTGAGCGAAAAAAGGTTGCCTACTCCGTAGTCAATAATGGCAGTCATCAGATAATACCTTTCGTTGAAGGAATTTCGCCGGAGAAATCGGCGTCAATCTTAACAGCTTCTCTGAGCGCTCTCGCGGCGGACTTGAATGCGCCCTCCGCTATGTGATGCGAGTTTCTGCCTTCGGGCTGACGGATGTGGAGCGAAACGGGGAAATTGCGCACAAACGCCGCGAAAAACTCCTCTACGAGTTCGCAGTCGAAATCGCCGATTTTTTCGGTGGCAAAGGTGAGATTGTAACCGAGATAACTTCTGCCGGAAATATCAACGGCGGTAAGGATAAGCGCTTCATCCATCGGGATAATCGCCGAGCCGTAGCGGGTGATTCCCTTCTTGTCGCCGAGCGCCTTTTCAAACGCCGTGCCCAGGCAGATGCCGATATCCTCAACCGAGTGATGATAGTCCACCTGCGTGTCGCCCACGCATTTCACGTCAAGGTCAAATCTGCCGTGCTTTGCAAAAAGGGTGAGCATGTGGTCAAGGAAACCGCAGCCCGTGCTGATGTTGCAAACGCCGCTTCCGTCAAGGTCGAGGTTAAGCACTATGTCTGTTTCAGCCGTCTTTCTGTTGATTGTAGCAAGTCTCATTTTATTTCCTCCGTTATTACTCTGAGCGCAGAGAGGAGCGCGTCCATCTGCTCTCTTGTGCCTATGCTGATTCTGTTATATTCCTTTATGTTTTCGGGGGTGAAATGCCTCACGAGTATGCCCGCATCCCTGAGTTTCAGATACACCTCTTCGCCGCTTATGAGCGGATGCTTCGCAAACACGAAATTGGTGCTTGAATCGTTTACTTCAAAGCCGAGTTCTCTGAGTTTCAGCGTGGTGTATTCGCGGTTTTCGATTATCGTGCGGCAGTTTGCCCTCGTGTATTCCTCATCCTGCAGGGCGGCTATGCCCGCCGCGCCCGTCATTGAGTTTACGTTATACGGATTTATCGAAAACTTGACCGTGTTGAGGTCGGCGATAAGTTTTTTGCTGCCTATTCCCATACCAAGACGCGCGCCCGCCATCGAGCGGCTCTTTGAGAAAGTCTGCGTGACGAGAATGTTGTCATACTTCTGCGTGAGAGGCACGCTGCTTTCGCCGCCGAAATCGATGTAAGCCTCGTCTGTCACGACCACGTTTGAGGGATTGCTCTTAACTATTTCCTCGATCTCATCCCTGCTTATCGCAAGGCCCGTGGGTGCGTTGGGATTCGCTATGAATATCGTTTTGTTTATGCCGAGATAGTCTTTATAATCGAGCGTCATATCGCTTTTGAGCGGTATCGTCTCATACGGCACTCTGTTTACATTTGCAAACACCTTGTAGAAGCCGTAGGTGATGTCGGCAAAAACGGCGGGGCATCCGCTGTGGCAGAATGTGAGAAAAGCGAAGTTCAGTATTTCGTCCGAGCCGCTTGTCATCAGCACACATTCGTCGGGTACGCCCAAACGCTGAGCCATCGCGTGGGTGAGGGCTTTGCTGTCGGGGTCGTTGTAGAGATTGAGCCCTTTCGCCGCCTGCGAAGCCGCCTCGACAGCGGCAGGGGAGGGCGGAAACGGGGATTCGTTTGTGTTGAGTTTTATGTAACTTCTGCCCGTCGGCTGTTCGCCGGGCACATAAGGGTCAAGCCCCTTTAATTCGGGACGCAGATAATCACTCATTTTCATCATCCTCAAGTCTTATTACCGCGCTCTTTGAGTGAGCGGTGA
>JAEEHB010000057.1 GCA_016280595.1 Clostridiaceae bacterium
TAAAATAATTTTTTTGAAGGACATTTCGGAAAATACACAAGAAGTCTGCAATATATATTATAAAGAGCGTTTTATACAGCATTTTTCCTTGAAAAATAAAGGATATTATAAGTTGCATAATTGTCTAGTAAGGGCAAAAAAACAGAGTACGCAACAGCGTGCTCTGTTTTTTTTATTGACATTAACGATTTGCCTCCTGCACGAACTCTTTCAAGAAATGGGGTCCACAAAAAGTCCAAAAAGACTTTTTGGGGAGTAGGAGGAGCGGCGAAGCGGATGAGTTTTCGTGCGTACAGGTTTTGCAAGGCGCGGAAACGATTAAGCGAAGCCCGCGACGACGCGGTTCAAGTCCTGTTATCCGCACCAAAAAAAGCGACAGACCAACAGGCCTGTCGCTTTTTTTGCATACAAATGGCAAAACGATTTGCCTCCTGCACGAACACTTAAATGACGAAGCCCGCGACGACCCGGTTCAAGTCCTGTTATCCGTTTTCGGTATTGATGTATTTTATTCGGCACATAAATCATATATTCAAGTTGATTTTCGCGCACGCGTATTATATAATAACCTAAATACCCGCTTTATGAGAATCCGGGGAAAACTATACAAGAGGAAGAGATAAAAATGCTTACACTCGAAAGAGCGCGCGAACTCAACGACAGTCAGGTGAAAGAGTATCACCTTGTTATTCACGCAAGAAATGTAATGTATGCCATGGGTGCTATGGCCGATTATTTCGGCGAGGACAGAGAGCACTGGATGGCTGTCGGTTATTTGCACGATTACGATTATGAAAAATATCCGGAGGAGCATCTTCTTCATACCGAGAAAGAACTGCTCGCCGAAGGAGTAGACGCGGCTGATGTGCGAGCCATACTCAGCCACGGATGGGGCATATGCACCGATGTGAAACCCGAAACAAATATGGAAAAGAGTCTTTTCACGGTTGATGAACTCACCGGTATTATTCAGGCTTGCGCCAGGATGAGACCTCAGGGTATCACCGACCTTGAAGTGAAGAGTTTTATGAAAAAGTTCAAGGATAAAAAGTTTGCCGCCAAGTGTGACCGCGACCTGATAATTAAGGGCTGTGAGATGCTCGGTATGGAAGTGCCGGAGGTTGCGCGCATCTGCATAGAGGGTATGAAACCCCACGCCGCGGATATCGACCTGCTCGGCACGGAGCACTGAAAAGAGGCATTATTATATGGCTTTAACCGTTATTCAGAAAAGACTGTTTGAAATGCGGGATGAAAAATACCGCGACTTTCAGGCAAAACTCATACCGACCGTTTCGCCCGAAAGTATTATCGGCGTAAGGACTCCCGACCTTCGCGCCTATGCGCGTGAACTTGCGGGCACTCCGCAGGCGAAAGCTTTTCTCGGCAAACTGCCGCACCGCTGTTTTGATGAAAATCAGCTTCACGCCTTCATCCTTTCGCTTGAGAAAGATTTTGACACCTGTGCGTCTGAAGTAAACCGTTTTCTGCCTTTTGTCGACAACTGGGCAACCTGCGACCAGCTTTCGCCCAAAGTTTTTGCAAAGCATAAAAGTGAACTGCTTGACTATATCAACCGTTGGCTTTCTTCCGGCGAAACTTACACCGTGAGATTTGCCGTGGGTATGCTAATGCAGCATTTTCTTGACGGCGATTTTGATATCTCATACGCCGAAACGGTTGCCGCAATCCGCTCGGACGAATACTATGTGAATATGATGGTCGCCTGGTATTTTGCAACGGCGCTCGCGAAGCAGTATGAAAGCGTTTTGCCATTTATCGAAACGAAAAAACTCGATGCGTGGGTGCACAATAAAGCGATACAGAAGGCGATTGAAAGTTACCGCGTATCGGATGAGCGCAAGGCGTATCTCAGAAGCCTTAAAATAAAGACGAAATGAGAGCGAAAGAGAAGACAGAATGAAGCGCATAATGTTTGTTTGCCTCGGGAATATCTGCCGCAGCCCGATGGCGGAGATTATTTTTTCGGATATGGTTGCGAAAGCCGGCAGAAGCGATGAATTTATCATTGAGTCAAGTGCCACAAGCAACGAAAATGTGTGGAACGGCACAGGCGCGCCCGTCTATCCGCCCGCCCGCGAAATCCTTGAGCGTCACGGCCTCTCGTCAGACGGCAAGAGAGCCGTGCAGTTAAAAGCGGACGACCTTGATAAATACGATATGTTTGTGTGTATGGACAGATACAATGTCCGCTCCGTCAGCCGTATTCTGCGCGGCGGAGATGATAAAATCCGTATGCTTATGGATTTTACGCACAGACCGGGCGATGTTTCCGACCCGTGGTATACCGGGGATTTTGAGACTGCTTACCGCGACATTTACGAGGGCTGTGAAGGCCTGCTCGAATACTTTACAAAACCGGAAGGCTGATATATATGAAATTCTTTTCCCGATTTTTCGGCAGAAAAAAGAATAATAAAAATATGATAACCGACGTGACCGTGAGAAAACTTGAGCCCGATGATATTGATCCCGCCCTGTCGCTCGTTTGGAAGATATTCATGGAGTTTGAGGCGCCCGGTTACAGCGAAGACGGCGTAAACGAATTCTACAAAAGCATTCACGACAGCGGCTATGTTTCGCGCCTTGTTTTTTACGGCGCGTTTGTATCAGGCGAGCAGGCGGGCGTGATTGCCACAAAAAACGGCGGCTCCCATATCGCGCTGTTTTTTGTTGACGGCAGATTTCAGAGGCAGGGTATCGGCAGAAAACTCTTCGATGCCGTGCTTGCCGACTGTACTGCCGAAAAAATCACGGTCAATTCTTCGCCCTACGCCGTGCCCGTTTATCACAGATTCGGTTTCACCGATACAGATACCGAGCAGAGTGTAAACGGCCTTCGGTTTACTCCTATGGAATACTTAACAGGCATCGAATAATATAATTGATTGGACTTGACAGTATGAATCTTATACCCGATAAAAGCGTAAACACCGGAAACTATTTCTGCACCTGGGATTCGCAGTGCGACGAAATGCATGCGAGATATCCAAAAGCTGACTACGTCCCTTCGCGTGATGCGATGTGCGAGGATTTCCTTTTCGGAGAAAGCGGGATCCTTAAAAGCTTTGACACCGTCAGGGGAGATCTTATTGCCGTGCTCGATGACGGCTGGGATGTGCCTTACGGCGCTACCGACAGACGCCTTTTCGGCCTGCTTGAAACGGACGACGAGCGCTTTCCTTTACTGCGCGGTTTATCCCCGGCACAGCGCCTCAAAGCCCTTTCGGAAAGAGTGCTTGCGCTCGGCTACCGCGGGCTCGGTCTTTGGGTGCCCACGCAGACTCCATCACTTGTGAGAGGCAGAGAAATATCAATGACACCGGATGAAGAGCGCCTTTACTGGGAAGAGAGAGCAAGATGGTGCGCTGAAGCCGGAGTGGTATATATCAAAGCCGATTGGGGTGCGCATCAGGGCGACGCAGACTACTGCGAAATGCTGACGGACTGTATGCGCAGATATGCACCCGGTCTTATGATTGAGCACGGACTTGTCGGAAGACCTCTGCTCGAAACTCCCGAAAACGGACACGCCGTTCCCGATCACGTCAAAGCCTATCTCAAAAGAGTTTTGCCGGTGAGCGATTACCTCAGAACATACGATGTTGTTCACGAGCTGAAATACGCCTCAACCGTTGACCGCGTGTCGCTCTGCCTTGATGCCGCAAAGGATATCAAGGGAGACTGCGCCGTACTGAATATTGAAGATACAGGCCTTATCGGAGCCGCGCTCGGGTGCGCAATAGGCGTTATGCGCCACGAATTCGAGAAAAAGCGGAAAAAACTTCCGCTTCCTCCGAGAAAAGTCTCCGAAACTATCTGCGCTCTGCGCTGGCAGAGAATCGCTCCGCCCTTTGCCGCAAACAAAGGCGAACTGCATATTTCAGAGGAGCGCCTCAAAGATGTGTGGCACTGCCCGAAAAGACCGGGCAACCTCTGGCCGAATGTGCCCGAAGGAGATTATTATGTCACAGCCCCGACGGCTGTTTCAAGAAATATGCCGCTGCCGGAAGTTAAGGCAAAAGGCGAAAAGCCCTATGTTGTCTGCTCCGTACACCCGGATTCCTCCGCACTCTGCGTTGCGGCAACTCCGCGCACATTCACTTGCGGCATTGATACGATACTGCCCGCGGATATAAGCGTAAAAGGCAAAGACGCTTCTGCACCTGTTGGCCTGTTTGGAGTTTTTGACAGCGTGTCGGTTTATTATGACGAAACGCTTGACGGCAGACGCGTTTATATGCAAAATCTGCTTTCGGATGAAGCCTGTGATGTGACGGACCTCGTTTCGCTATCGGGTAACTGCCTCAAAGTGCCCGGCGATCTTATGAAAAACGCGCAAGGCGAAACAGCCCTCAGCGAATTGCCCGGCGCCGTGCTGAAAATTATCTGACAAATATCGTAAAGGAGGACGCCTGTGACCTTGCTTTTTACAATACTCAGAAAATCGGTATATCCTCTTTTTGCTGCTCTGTTTATGCTCTGCGGCGCGGTCAATCCGCCTGTTTGTGTTGTTACGGAAAACCTTACTCCCGTAAACGAATACGAGTTTTTTTACTCCGACGGAGCCGCTTTTTGTCAGGGTATAACGACCGACGGCGAATACTACTACGGCACGGGCTGTATCAAGTTTCTTAACTACAACGCGATTGTAAAGATTGATTCGGACAGCGGCGAAATCGTTCAGTGCAACGATATGTGCCTGCCTGCAGATATAATTGCTAAGGGATATTCTCACCTCGGCGACTGTGCATATTATGACGGAAAGATTTACTGCGCGTGCGAGGCGTTTATGTTCAAAAACCCTGCCGTTATGATATTTGACGCCGAAACTCTTGATTTTATCGAATATCACATTCTGCCCGAAGAAGGGCAGGGCAACGGTCACTTCCCCTGGCTCTGCATAAAGAACGGCACCGTCTATTACACTCAGGCGAGAGAAGTGGACGAAGTGAGAATTCTGAGTCTTGCAGATTTCTCATATAAAGGCAGCATTAAGATTGATAAGGTGATCACCAAAATCACAGGCGGAGATATTCTCGGTAACACGCTGTATCTTTCGAGTAATGACGGCGAAACCGAAAAGCCGACCTACTCGGTCAATCTGAATACCGGAGAAACGAAAGAAGCGGTTATCAGAGATATGGGCAGCAGTACCGCCGAGGCGGAAGGGCTCTGCATAAGCGCCGCAGACGGCAAAGCGGTATTTACATATCTTGATGTTTACCTCGCCTCAAAAACGGTTATCGGCACTTACGTTTTACAGCAGGATTGAATAAGGAGATTACGCTATGGAAAGCATTAAAATAACTGTCGGCGAAAACACGCAGTATCCGCTCAATGGACTTCTTACACTTCCCGACGATGTTTCGTCACCCGTGCCCGCGGTAGTTATGGTGCACGGCTCGGGCCCGAGCAATATGGACGAAAAAGTGATGAAACTCACTCCCTTCAAAGACCTTGCCGAGGCTCTCGCACAGCGCGGCATAGCCTCTCTGCGCTATGACAAGCGTACCTTTGCCTATGCGCAGAAAATGAAAAAGGAACTTGTAAGCGTAAAAGAAGAGACGATTGACGACGCGCTGCTTGCCACAGAAATGCTGAAACAGAATCCCGCGATTGACTCCGGGCGTATCTTCATTCTCGGCCACAGTATGGGAGCAATGCTCGCCCCGAGAATTGATGCCGAGGGAGCGGATGTCAGGGGGCTCATTCTTATGGCAGGCACGCCTTATCGCCTTGAAGAAGTTGTTATAAATCAGCTCAAAAGATCGGGCGAAGGCAACCCGGTGCTGAAGTTTATCGTTTCGCTTGAATACAAAATATTCGCGAAGAAGTTTGACGACCTTTATGAAATGAGTGACGAAGAGGCGAAGAAAAAGAAATTCGCAGGCGGAATTAATCTTTACTATTTCAAGGAAATGGGTGCCAAAACGGCGGCGGATTATCTGCTCGAAAGCGAAAAGCCCGCGCTTATCATGCAGGGCGGCAAAGACTTCCAGGTGCTCGCGTCTGACGATTATAAAAAGTTCTGTGAACTTCTTGAAGGAAGAGCGAATACGGAGTTCAGACTGTACCCGAATCTTAATCACTGCTTTGTTGATGCGCTTTATGACAGCATACTCAAAGCCTCAAAGGAATACGGCACCGAGCGCCATATAGGCGAAGAAGTATCGAATGATATAGCGGACTTCATTATGCGTCACTGAAATAAAAGACAAACACGGAGCGGCTTATGAAAAAGATGCTGATTGCCACAGATTATGACGGCACTCTCAACAGAAACGGCGAAATTGATGAGCACACCCGCGCCGCCATTGACTCCTGGCGCGCGCAGGGCAGGTATTTCGGCGTTGTAACGGGGCGGGGGATAGATTTTTACGACACCGCAAAAGAGGTGAATCTCCCGTTTGATTATCTGATTGTCTGCAACGGCTCTCTGATAATATCAAAAGACAAAGAGGTGCTCTTTGAATCGCTGATACCCGCAGATATCTTTGCCCGCCTTGAAAACGCTATGGCAAAGTATGATGATATAAAATCATATTCAAAAAGCGACGGTCAGCCGAGGCATCACTATTACGCCGAGTTTCCGTGCGCCGAAAGGGCCTTGCAGGTAAAGGACGAGCTTATGCCCGAATTCGGCGATATCGTCAGCATTTTTGTCAACGGACCGCATATAAATATTGGAAACCTAGGCACGGGTAAAGCGCAGGGCGTGTCGTTTGTGCTTGATTACTTCTCCCTGCCTCCCGACAGCGCCGCCGCGGTAGGTGACGACTACAACGACCTTGACATGATTCTTGCGCACGGCGGCTGGGCTGTTGAAAGCGGCAAGCCGGCTGTGGTTGCAAAAGCGCCTCACACCTGCGAAAGCGTGGGCGCTCTGATTGATTTGTTATTGAAAGATTGAAGCCGTAAACCCGGAGGAAGGTTATGGAACAGCTCAGTTTATTCCCTCATCAGAATACAGACGGGCGTCCTCCCGAAACGGTCACGTGGAATCTGTGGCACGGATGCACAAAGGTTTCTTCCGGCTGCCTTAACTGCTATATGTACCGCCGCGATGAAGCAATAGGAAAAGACCCGACTGTTGTTTATAAAACTAGTTCATTCGGCCTCCCTGTCGCAAAATTCCGCTCGGGCGAGTATGCGGGCAGATATAAAGTGCCCTCCGGCTCTCTCGTTTACACCTGCTTTTCTTCCGATTTTTTTCACCCTGAAGCGGATAAATGGAGAGATGACGCGTGGGATATAATACGCAGACGCCCCGACTGCGATTTCTTTATGATAACCAAAAGGCCCGAAAGGATTACAGATAATCTCCCTTCCGACTGGGGAAAAGGATGGGACAATGTCACCATAGCCGTGACGGCTGAAAACCAGGAGGCGGCGGACAGACGCCTGCCCGTATATCTCGGCGTGCCGATGTGTCACTATGCGGTTATGATTGAGCCGATGCTTTCCGCCGTAAATCTGAGGCCTTATTTCAAAGAGTTTACTTTGCCCGGCGGCATGCCGCTTATAGGCTCCGTTTCGCTGGGCGGTGAATCCGGCCCTCACGCAAGGCCCTGCGACTTTAACTGGGTGCTCGATGTGAGCCGCCAGTGCATTGAAAACGGCGTAAGATTTCACTATCACCAGACCGGAGCAAAACTGATTAAAGACGGCAAAGAATATATAATTCCCAGAAAACAGCAGCACAGTCAGGCGAGAAAAGCGCATCTTGACTATTCCGGCTGATGAAAGGACGGCGGCTATGAAAGAGTTTAAGAAGTATATAGGCAACCCCGTTTACGGCAACACCGAAACGGGCACGCTGTTTGATGTTTATGTGACAAAAGCGGGAAACGGACTGCTTCGTATGGATTATTCGTGGCGCAAAAACAACACCGCCGCAGTTGCTTTTTCATCCGACGGCATAAACTGGACTTTTCCTCGCTCAACCCTTTACCCCGATGCTTCGTCAGGCTGGGAGGACGCGATTAACCGAAATTGCGTTTTGAAAAACGGCGATAAATATCTGATGTGGTATACAGGTCAGGCTCACGGCAACAGTTATATAGGAGTTGCCGAAAGTGAAGACGGGCTTGATTTTCACAAAATAACCGATAAACCCGTGCTCTCTCCCGAGTTTCCCTTTGAGGGCGAATCGGTGATGAATCCCTGCGTGCTTTATGAAAACGGTAAATACAGAATGTGGTACAGCGCAGGCGAAACCTATGAGCCCAATGTGCTCTGCTATGCCGAAAGTGATGACGGCATTCATTTCACAAAATCACCGCTTAATCCCATACTCACAAACGCTCCCGAGAATGAGTATGAGCAGGAGCGTATCGGCGGCTGTCAGGTTATTCCTCACAAGGATTTCGGCTATCTTGTTTTCTATATCGGTTACCGCGATATCAATACCGCCTGCATTTGCTGCGCGTATTCCCTTGACGGCGTCACGGACTTTCACAGGTGCAGACTCAATCCTCTCGTGTCACCCGGCAAGGACGAATGGGACTGCGATTCCTGCTACAAGCCCTCCGCTCTTTATGACGAAGAAAAAGACGAGTGGCGCATATGGTATAACGGCAGAAACGGCGGTGCGGAATACATAGGCCTTGCGGTTATGCAGGGAGATTTTACGAAAGAAGATTTTGAATAACAATTCAAGGTGATTTAAGTGAAATTCGGATTTTCATACACCGGGCTGATTTTTCTTATTATGCTTTTTGTGCCTAACTTCTTCTGGACGAAAAACAAGCCCGAAAACTATGACGAATACGCAAAAAACGAAAACAAAATTCTCCTTGCTTTTGAGAGGGCGGGGGAGGTTGCCGTATCCTGCCTGCTCCTGATATTTTCGTCTTTCAATCCTCAGGGGCTGAGCCCTTGGCTTTTATGGCTCGCGGGCGCTTTCCTGCTGATGCTTTTATATGAGATTTTCTGGATTCGTTATTTCAGAAGCGATAAAACGATGAAAGATTTTTATAGCAGTATTCTCGGCATACCCGTTGCAGGAGCAACTCTGCCCGTGTGCGCCGTGTTGCTGATTGCCGTTTACGGCAAAAACCCGTTTCTGTTTGCCGCCGGAATTATTCTCGGCATAGGTCATATAGGTATTCACCTTGCGCATAAAAAAGAAATAAAAGACGGATAAAACTGCGAGGAAACATAATTATGAGAATTGAAGATATTGATAATAATTTCAGAGTGAAAGCCTCGGGCGGGGAGCAGACTGTTTTTTTCGATGTTTCTCAGCCGCCGTTCACCGTTCACGGGCTTTTGAGCGATGAAAACGGTTATTACCGCCTGCCTTATGATGTCGCGCGCGCGGCAAACGACGGCGTTGAAGGCCTGAATCTGCACACGGCGGGTGGGCGCGTGCGTTTTCGCACCGATGCGGGCAGAATCGTTCTGCGCGCTGAGATGCGCTCTGTGACAAAGATGCCTCACTTTGCCCTGACGGGCTCGGCGGGCTTTGACCTTTATGCAGACGGAGTTTACCGCGGAACTTTTGTGCCGCCGTTTGACGTTGAAACGGGATACACAGCCGAACTTTATACCGGGACAGAAGGTGTTTGTGAAATCACCGTGCATTTTCCGCTTTACAGCGGCGTCACGAAACTCGAACTCGGTTTTCCCGAAGGCGCAACGCTTATGAAAGCGCGGGATTATGCCGTGACCAAGCCTGTTGTTTATTACGGCTCGTCCATCACACAGGGCGGATGTGCGTCACGCCCCGGCAACGCTTACCAGAATATTCTTTCTCGTCTTCTCTCGTGCGATCATATCAATCTCGGCTTTTCGGGCAGTGCGAAGGGCGAAAACTGTATGGCGGAATATATCGCAGACCTCAGCATGTCGGCGTTTGTGCTTGACTACGACCATAACGCGCCCGACCCAGGGCATCTTGAAGCAACGCATTCCGCATTTTTCGGCATCATACGCGAAAAACAGCCCGACCTTCCGGTGTTTATGCTTTCTCGCCCGCAGCCCGTACCCTGTGAAGATGATATAATCCGCCGCGATATAGTAAAACGAACTTATGAAACGGCAGTTAAAAGCGGAGACAGAAATGTTTATTTCATAGACGGAACGCAGATGCTGACTGCTTTCGGCGGTGACTCCGGCACGGTTGACGGCTGTCATCCCAACGACCTCGGCTTTTACTGTATGGCAAAAGCACTTGAGCCGGGACTCGGATCTGTTTTATAATTATGCGTGAGCATAGAATAAGTTTTTCGGATAAGCACCCTTCGGGGTGTTTATCTTTCTTTTTGTTGAAAAATATTTTGCGCGTGATATAATTAAATAAAACGATTCCGCGCCCGAAATTCAACTTAAAGTATACGGAGGTTTTACTATGACAGGCAAATTATCCGCGAAAGGATTAATCGCCGTGCTTCTTTCTTTATTTTGTTTCGCGTTTCCTCATCTGAGCGCCCTCAAGGTGCTTGTTGCCCGCAGCCTGCCCGCATATAAAGACAGCGTTACGGGAAGCGACCGTATTCATTTTCTCAAAACGGGCAGTTCGGACGCTATCATAATTGAGAGCGACGGTCATTTTGCTATGGTTGACGGTGGAGAGGATACCGATAATCCCCGTGATTTTCCCAGTCTTGAACTCGCGGGCTACGAGCAGGAAGTGCTCTCTTATCTCAAAAAGAACTGCGCGGGTGAAGACGGAAAAGTTCACCTCGATTTTGTGCTCGGCACTCACGCTCATTCCGACCATATCGGCGGATTTGATACAATCATCAGCGACCCGGATGTAACCGTTGACCGCGCTTATCTCAAAGAATATGACAGCAGTAAAATCAACGAATATGAAATTGAGGCGTGGGATAATCAGGAAGTCTACGATCAGATGGTTTCCGCCCTGCGCGAAAGAAATGTGCCCGTGATTGTGCCCGATTCCGCTCCGTTTGCTCTCGGCAATTTCACAGTGACGATAATGAACACCGTTGACCCCGAAAACTCCGAAAGAGTAGGTGAAAATGATAACTCTCTCGGTGTCCTTCTCGAAAAGAACGGCACGAAGATTTTCCTCGCGGGCGATATTGATAATTATACGGGCGACGAATCCCGCCTTGCCCCCGAAATAGGCAAAGTCAATCTGCTTAAAGTGGGACATCACTGCAATGCGGGCTCAAGCACTTCCGATTTTATTTCGGCTTTGCTTCCCGATACCTGCGTTGTCACCAACAACAGCCCGCTTAACATCGATGTGCTTGCAGGCATAATCAAAATCTGCAGGCACGACAGAGTGTATATCACCGGCAATGAAAGCGGCGTGCTTGCAATTGTGGGCGATAACGGAACGATTGATTATTACGGCAGAATCTGCGACTGGGAAAAGAAATAATCACCGACAGGAAGGAACGAAAAATGAAACTCTGTGTACCATTGCCCTGCTTTTTCAATAATCTGCCTTTTAAAGAGGCGATTGAAAAAATATCACGGCTCGGATACAAATATGCCGAGATATACGACTGGAAACATCTCGATATTGAAAAAGCCGCAAAGGCGCTTGATACTTTCGGCGTAACTCTTTTAAGTATGTGCACCTCCGAATTCAGGCTCACCGACCCAGACTGCCGCTCACTTTGGCTTGACGGCATAAAAGAGAGCTGCGAAGCGGCATCCATGCTCGGCGTAAAGAAACTGATTACTCAGGTAGGCCCCGACACGGGCGCAGGCAGAGAGTTACAGCATAAGTCAATAGTTGACGGGCTTAAAGCAGGCGCCGGAATACTTGAAAGCGCAGGCGTAACGGTGATGATTGAGCCGCTTAACATAAAGGTCGATCACCCCGGCTATTATCTTACCTCATCTGCCGAAGCGTTTGATATTGTGCGTGAAGTAAACAGTCCGAATGTGAAAGTGGTATTTGACATTTATCATCAGCAGGTCAGCGAAGGAAATATAATACCGAATATTACGGAAAACCTTGAATATATCGCCCATCTGCACGCCGCGGGTCACCCCGGCAGGCACGAATTGCAGTACGGCGAAAACGATTATAAAAATATCTTTGCCGCAGTTGACAAAGCGGGATATACGGGCGCTTGCGGGCTTGAATATTCGCCTCTGCTTGATCCGGAGGAGAGCCTTGCGCTTGCGGGCAGACTGTACGCTGTAAATTAACGAGGTGAAAGAAAAATGAACAGAATCATTTCTTTCTTTATGGCCGTTATTACTTTCTTTTCAAATCTTTTCTCGGGAGGGGCTGATATAGGAATGCTTTTCAGAAACGAGTACACCGTTCCCGATAAAACCGTACCCTACACCCGCATCGACACACAGCCAAAAACCGACTGGACAGCGGAATATATCTGGGATTCATCCGACGGCAGCGAAGAAAACGTTTGGATGTGTATGAGAAAGACGGTTGACCTTTCCGAGGTGCCGTCTTCACTCAGCGCTTATATTTCCGCCGATTCAAGATACTGGCTTTACATAAACGGCGAGACTGCGGTGTTTGAGGGCAGCGTAAAAAGAGGCCCTACGCCCGACGACAGTTATTTTGACACCGTTGATATTGCACCTTATCTTAAAGCGGGTAAAAATGTCATCTGCGCCCTTGTCTGGTATTGGGGCAAGGACACAAGTTTTTCAAGCACCGACAGCGGCAAAGCAGGCTTCATATTTGAGGCGGGCGATATTGTTTCCGACAGCAGCTGGAAAGTCTGCCGCAACGCCGCTTATCTTAAAGACTCGGGTGTTTCACAGCCGAATTACAGGCTGCCCGAATCAAACATTTACTACGACGCAAGAAAAGAAACCGGCGACTGGCTTTCACCCTCCTTTGATGACAGCGCGTGGCAAAACGCGAAAGAAAACGGCAAGGGTGGCTGTGCCCCCTGGGGCAAACTCTATCCGCGCGGCATACCCATGCTTAAAGATTACGGCCTTAAAGATTACGAAAATTCAGCGAAATTCGCTGGCCGTACTTTCATCACAAAAAGAATTATCACACTCGATATCCCCTATAACGCTCAGTGCACGCCCTATCTCAAGGTAGAGGCGAAAGCGGGCAAAAAAATCAGAATATTTACCGAAAACACCTGGCTCGGTGCCGTGAGCGATACTTATATCACAAAAGACGGCGAGCAGGAATTTGAAGCGCTCGGCTGGTTTAACGGCGAGCATATCACTTACGAATTTCCTTCAGGCGTGAAAATACTTGAACTCAAATACAGAGAAACAGGCTACAACACAGAGTTTTCAGGGCTCTTTGAGTGTAAGGACGAAAAACTGAATGCCCTCTGGCAAAAATCCCTTCGCACCCTTTATGTGACAATGCGTGATAATTTTATGGATTGCCCCGACAGGGAGAGAGCGCAGTGGTGGGGCGATGTGACCAATGAAATGGCAATGATGATGTATTCGCTTGACGCTGACTCGTACCTGCTGTATCAGAAAGGCGTCGCATCGATGCTCGGTCACATTGAAGATGATGTTTTGCAGACTGTAGTTCCTTCAACCGACAGTTTCTTTGAACTTCCCGTGCAGCAACTTGCGGGCATCTGCGGATTCCGCACTTACTATATGTACACGGGCGACAGGGATTTCCTCGCATCCGTATATGATGCCGCGCTGAATTACGTCAACCTCTGGAAAATCGGAAGCGATAATCTCGTTGAGCACCGCACCGGCTCGTGGGACTGGCTTGACTGGGGCAACTACGCCGATGTGGCGGCGATTGAAAACGCCTGGTATTACTACGCTCTTTCGTGCATCAAAGAGATGGCTGATATTCTCGGTAAAAACAGCGATGATATTACAGCGCGTATGGCTCTTATAAAAACAGGCTATGAATCCCTCTGGACAAATAAGGGCTACAAGAGCAGCGGTAACCTCAGCCCCGATGACAGAGCAAATGCTCTTGCTGTTATTTCAGGGCTTGCGAGCGAAGATAAATACGACGCAATTACTTCAGTGCTTACCGGCACTTACAACTCAAGCCCCTATATGGAATATTATGTGCTCGAAGCCCTCTGCCGTATGGACAGATACGACGAGGCAAGAAGCAGAATGCTCAAAAGATACGAAAAAATGATAAAAGAGGATTATTCAACCCTCTGGGAAAACTGGGTGAAAGCCGACGGCACATCAAATCACGCCTGGTCGGGCGGTCCTCTTGTGATAATGAGCAAATACTTTGCAGGCGTAAGACCTGTGAAAGCAGGGTATGAAGAATACATTATAAAACCCGAGTTGAGCGGTAACGATACCGTCAAGTGCGTTGTCCCGTCCGTAAAAGGATATATCAAAGTCACCGAAACCAAAGCGGATGGCAAATTCATCCTTGACGCTTCTCTTCCCGGGGGAGCGGCGGCAACCGTATATGTGCCCTGCACAGACGGGCAGACGGTCGCTCTCGGCGGCGAGGTCATTTACAGTAACAATACTTTCACCGGCGCGCAGGGCGTTGACTTTATTGAAGCCGGCAACGGATACGCTGCCTTTTCGGTAAGACCGGATGCTGATGTATCCCTTCATTTTGAAGCGTCATAATTAAAACCAATAAACCTGCGAAGATTGAAATATGAGTTATTTCACACTCAAAAACGGAGAAAAACTGTATTATGAAGACAAAGGAAGCGGCCCCGATACGCTGATTATGATGCACGGCTGGACCAGTTCTCACGAGGTTTACGAAAAGCCCGTTGAACTTTTGCAGGATAAGGCAAGGTGCATAATCTACGATCACCGCGGACATAAGGGGAGCAAAGACGCAAACGGCGTCTCGCCGATTACGGTTTTATTCTCCGCTTCCCCGAAGGTAAGGACGCAATAACGGGCTATTCCTACGAGCCCTGGCATTTCCGCTATATTGACTCCGTCGAAATCGCAAAAGAAGTAATGGATAAAGGCATCACCTTTGAAGAATATCTTAACGAAGTTGATTAAAAACACATATAAAAATTCAGCCTCCGAGTTTTGCTCGGAGACTGTTGCTTAGTGTAAACTTAAGGGAGCCTTGCGGCTCCCTTTGTAATTTGTTATGCGAGATTGCTCAGAATGCTTTTGATAATTCCGCTTATCATTCCGGTGATGTCAATGCCGAATGCAGGGGCTTTCTTTACATTGCCTTCGCCTGCGCCTATTGATTTGACAGCAAAAGGAATCTGTGATGAAAGTTTAAAGATTTCTTCGCCGTTTTCGCCGTATACCGCGATATCTTTGACATCGTTGCCGCTGTAGGTAAACTCAAATGTATCATAGATATAATCCATAACAAGGTCAAGGTCTTCCTGAGTTACATCTGAGCCTGCGGCTTTGAGCACGGGCAGGAGAGCGCCGGCTTTGTTTGCGGCTACAAGCATATCCTTGATTTCCTTGTCGGTCTTGCCGGTGATGTCATAGCCTGCCAAAGCCATAGCGGCCTGAACTTCCGCTTCACTTGCGCCTGACGCCGCAGTAAGCAGAGCCATTGCGGAAACCGAGAATTTTTCACTTGTATCGGTCTGACTGTCAACTGTGAGAGCCGAAAGAACGGGGCTGTCGGCAAGTTTGATGATGTCTTTCATAATTGAGGCGATCTGAGCGGTCTGATCTTCCGTGAGTACAAGATCGTAGCCAAGAGCGTCTTTTGCAATCTTGGAAGCGTTGATTTTGAAAATCCAGAGATAAGCAAGCAGTTCTTTGCCGTCAAAGTATGCTTTTGCTGAGAGAAAACTCAGTTTCACATTGGCGCTTGCTTTGATATCTACGCTGTCATCGTCTTTGAGTTTTGCCGAAAGCACAATGTTGCTTACGCTAAGGGGATTTTCGTTAATGTCTTCTATCTGAACGTTCAGCGCTTTTTCGGAAGCGAATTTTTTGATGAACGCGCTTGTCTTCGTTTCGCTGAAGTTCACGGCATTAACCTGAAGGGCGACTGCCGCAATCATTACAACGGCAAGAATTACGGATAATGATTTTTTGACTGAGTTTTTCATAACATTACCTCCTCGTTAATCTTAAACTCATTTGTTTTGCCTTGGAAGATGTTATCTTCTGTTTACATTATAGTTCAATACTTCCGCTTATTCAACAGACAAATTGAATAAATTAACGGATTGAAATTTTATCGATATCTTTAATAAAAATTATAAAAATAGTTTTCACTTAAAACTTATTATGTTATAATTACTATGATTATACACTTGAAGATTTTTCCGGAAACATTTTCGGCAGAATAATGTGAGGATAATATGAAAAAAGTAATTTCAAAGAAAAACCCGGTAATACCCGGCACAGGCGTCTGCGACCCTCATATTCATGTGTTCAATGACAGGCTGTATCTATACGCATCTCACGATGCCGTACCCGACGCACGCGGATTTTGTATGCACGACTGGCATATATGGTCAACCGATGATGCGGTTGAATGGACTCTTGAATCGGTGATAAGGCCGGAGGATTTCTTTATGGGGCCTTCCGACTGCTGCTGGGCTGTTGACGCGGCGGAAAGAAACGGCAGATACTATTACTATTTCTCCGACGGAAGCAGCAGAATCGGCGTTGCCGTTGCGGATAACCCCGGCGGTCCTTTCGCCGATGCTCTCGGGCGTCCTCTTCTTGACGGAAATCTTACTCCGACAAGGGAATACGATCCCTGCGTTTTCAAGGATGACGACGGGGAGTACTATCTTGTTTTCGGTGCCCCCGCCTGGTGCTACGGCGAAGGTTGCGGCTACTTCATCGCGAGGCTTAATGAAGATATGATTTCCTTTGCCGAAACCCCTCGCAAAATTTCTCTCGACCACTGCGGTGACGACAAGGCCTCTCTCAACAAATTCGGCGGAAAATACTATCTCAGTTACGGCGGTTTTTACGCCGTTTCGGACTGCGTTTACGGCCCTTATCATTTCATGGGGCACATGGCATCCACAATTGACCACAGCAGTTTCTGCGAGTGGAACGGTCAGCTTTTTCAGGCAATTACTGTCAAGGAGCAGACCGAAATGTACCGCTCAAGCGGTCTGTGTTACGTGCATATAAAAGAAAACGGTGAACTTGTCACCGATCAGATGATTGTTGAATACGGCGTCGGGCAGTATGATTCCGATTGGAACAGAATTGAAGCACAGTGGTATATGAAAGGCGAAAATGTTCGCAAGGTTGAAAACAAGTGCCTTTTCGGCTTCTGCGTTTCCTGCAAAGAAAAAGCGGTGCTCACTTATCCCAAAATCAGAAATCTCAATAACAAAACGGGCTTTTCCGTTGATTATTACTGCGTCGGCGGAAAGGCGTCAATTGATGTTATGGCGGGCGGAGAAAACGGACGCCTTCTCGGAACGGTGCGCGCCGATAATCCGACGGATTCATTTGAATGGTACTGCCGCCGCAACGATTTCTTCCGCTTCGATACGCTGCTTGATGATGTGAGTGACATCTGCCTTGTTTTAAGGCCCGAAAGCGGCGCGGAACTCTGGATTGACAGTTTCCACTTCATCACCGAACCGGCTGAATTATAAATACATACTGACAGAGGAGATTGCTTATGGATAAAAGCGTGCTTCCTTACCTTAATCCTGACCTCGATATTGAAGAGCGGCTCGACGACCTTATTGGCAGAATGACTCTCAGGGAAAAAATCGGTCAGCTCGATCTTAAATTCGGCAACGAATACTGTACAAAAATCGATCCGAATCACCGCCTGTCCGTGTCACCCGATTCGGAGTATGATTATGAAAAACTCGCGAGGGATTTCGGCGAGAGCGGTCTTGGATGTATTCACGATAATTATTCTGTGCCTGCTGTTATGAACAGAATACAGCGCTTTTTCGTGGAGCACACAAGGCTCGGTATTCCCGTAATATTCACAGGCGAGGCGCTTCACGGAATCTGCGGCACGAGAGGCACGATTTTGCCGAGCCCCACCGCCTGGTCGGCAACTTTTGACACCTCCGCCGGCACAAAGGCGGGTCGTGTAATCGCGAGCGAAACGAGAGCGCTCGGTATTCACGAAATTCTTGCGCCTAATCTGGATGTTGCAAGAGACCCGCGCTGGGGCAGGACCGAAGAAACTTTCGGCGAGGATACCTATCTTTCCTCCCGCTTCGCTTACGCGGTTGTCAGTGCCGAGCAAAACGGCGATATTTCAAGAAACGATTCCGTTATTGCCGAGCCGAAGCATTACTGTGTCCACGGCGTGCCCGAGGGCGGCGTAAACTGCGCGCCCGCAAATGTCGGCACACGCGAGGTTGAAAACTGCTATCTGCCCGTTTTTGAGGCGGGTATAAAAGAAGCGGGCGCCTATGACGCAATGGTCAGTTACAATTCAATTGACGGCGATGTGGTTATCACTTCCGAACATTACCTTAAAACGGTGCTCAAAGAAAGATTCGGCCTCAGAGGAATCTGCCGCTCCGACTGGAGCGGGGTTGAGCGCGTAAAAACAACGCATCACCTGACCGAAGACGATAAAGAAACAATCTATCTTACAAAGAAAAACGGGCTCGACTGCCTGGGCGGATGTGAATGCAGCCACGAATTCTGGGTGAATTCCCTGGTTGAACTCATTAATGAAGGCAGGATTGACGAAGAAAACATCAATGATTCCTGCCGCCGAATTCTTCGCCTTAAATTTCTGCTCGGGCTTTTTGAAAATCCCTACACCGATGAAACCCGGTGGGAGAGTGTGGTGCACTGCCCGGAGCACAGGGCGGCCGCGCTTGAAATTGCCGAAAAATCCGTCACTCTTCTTAAAAATGACGGTGTGCTTCCGCTTGACACCGCAAAGATAAAGAAAATTGCTCTCATCGGTCCTTCATCCGATCATCAGCAGATAGGCAACTACTCTTCCACACCGGTTTATGTGGAAATAACAAGCGTATATGAAGAATTGAAAAAAGCGCTTCCCGGCATAGATATAGTGCAGGCTGACGGCTGCGGTATATGCGATGATTTTGAACTTTCAGGCATAGCGGCAGACCAGCCTCACCTTAAACGCGAAAAACTCGCGAAGATTGAAGACGCTCTTGACGACGCCGTGCGGCTTGCCGAAGGAGCGGATGTTATTATATTTGTCGGCGGCGACAATGAACTCACGAGCGGCGAGTGCCACGACAGATGCGAACTCACTTTAAGCGGCAGGCAGAGAGAGTTGATTCTTCGCCTGTCCGGACTCGGAGCACCCGTTGTGCTTGTGCTTGAAAACGGCAGACCTCTTGAACTGTCAAAGGAGAGTGAAGTCTGCAGCGCGATATTGGAAACATGGTTCGGCGGCGAATGCGGTGCGAAAGCTGTTGCCGAAGCGCTTACAGGCAAAATCAATCCCGGCGGCAAACTGCCTTATTCACTGCCGCGCAGCAGCGGTATGATTCCCTGCTATTATTCAATGTTTACCGGCAAGAGCAACGATTACATTGAAGGTGACGGGAGCGCGCTTTACCTCTTCGGTCACGGCCTGAGTTACACCTCGTTTGAATATTCGGACCTTGAACTGATAAAAACGGGCGACACCGATGTGACCGTGAAGGTTACCGTGCAAAATACCGGAAAAGTCAGCGGTGACGAGGCAGTGCAGATATATGTTGAAGACTGCGAGAGCACTGTCGTAACTCCGCCGATTCTTCTTAAAGCATTCAAGCGCGTCACCCTCGCTCCCGGCGAAAAGCAGACTCTGGAATTCAGCCTGGATTTCAACTCATTCCGCCTTATGAACGCGAAATATGAGTGGGTGGTTGAGCCCGGCAAGTTCCGCATCTGTGCCGCGTCTTCTTCAAGAGATATCCGCCTTGAAGGCTTTATTACACTGTGATTGTTTACTGAAAGAGAGATAATATGGATAATAAAACCATTGCCGCTTTTATTGCAAAGCAAAAAGTCGCTTTTATATGCTCGGTTGACGGTGAAGGATTCCCCAATGTAAAAGCAATGCTCATGCCGCGAAAAATCGAAGGCCTGCGCTGTTTTTACTTTTCGACCAATACTTCTTCAATGAGAGTAAAGCAGTATCTTGAAAACCCCAACGCCTCAATCTACTTTTACCACAAGGGGCTCGTAAAGTATACGGGAGTAATGCTCAAAGGCAAAATGGAAGTGCTGACGAATCAGGAAACCAAAGATATGATATGGCGAAAAGGCGACACAATGTTTTATAAGGGCGGCGTCACCGATCCCGACTACTGTGTGCTCAGGTTTACCGCCGAGAGCGGAAGATATTATTGCGACCTGAAAACAGAAAACTTTGAAATTGAATAATAAAAACACATAAATCAACCTCAGGGGGTCAGAGTAATGA
>JAEEHB010000058.1 GCA_016280595.1 Clostridiaceae bacterium
GCGGCTGTTAAAAAAACAATCTGCTGTTGTCTGTAAAAAAAGGTCACTGCTAATCATAACTGACTAAATAATGTGACTATTATCAAGTAGTAAGCCGCCGCCGAAAACGGCGCGGCACCGGCTCCCAAGGGAGCCGAAACGCGGAGCCGAACGCCACAGCCCCGAGGAAGGGAGCGCGCCCGTCAGAGGTGCGTGCGGACTGTGCGAAAACTGACGTATCATATCAGACGGCGCGGACAGCCCCCGCAATGTCGGCGCAACGTCCGCGCGGTGCAAACTCGGTGCGCCATTTTGCCTTGCTCGCGCGTCCTGCTCCGCGCCGGTGCCGTGCTCGCTTGTGTGCCCATTGCCGCCATGCGGCAACGGTGCTCCGCGCTGTGCTCCTGCACATAATCGGTGCCCCCCCACCCATGCGCCATCCTATGCACACGACCAGCGGGCAAATGTTGCCCGCTGACCGTGTGCGGGCGCCCCCCAAAATCAACACAGTAACACACAGCCCACAGCGCACCTCTAACAGGCGCACGGCAGGTCGTCTGACCGCCTGCCGCTATCCGGTTCACCGCCACAGGTTCAGCCCCTCGCCGCCCGCCTTCCGGGGGGCAGGGGGCGCTCTGCGCCGCTGTTGTGTGCTGTCACATAAACAACGACTAAGGGCTTGGATATGGTTCAGGGTTCGCGGCACGCCCTTACCTTCGCGGTTTTCTCCGCTCGATGCGCAGTGCGCCCCCTGCCCCCCTCGCGGCGTTCGGCTCCTGCGGTAACTGCGTGCGGAAACGCCCATAGAGATAACCGTTGCTTGTCCTACCTTGACCGCTTCTCATTCTATCGCTCCCGGGGGTTGCGTCAAGGGTAAATTGAACGGCAAAGCCGCCCTTGACGCAACCCCCGAAAACGATTTTAAAGGAGAGGGTCAAGGCAGGAGGAAAGCGAAGCACAGAGGAACACAGGGCGCGCAAGGGCGCACGGAATCTAATTCACGCGCAAGCCCCCCCCTCCCGTCCCCCCGTGGGGGGAGCGCGGCTCACAGGTAACGGAACTCACCCTATCACCGCCAGCTGTTCGCCCTCCACGGAGCTACACAAAAACCGATATTTTGTATAATTCGGGGAAGTGTAAAGCAAACGGCTAAAGCCGTTTATGGTCTTTCGCGCCGCAGGCGCGCCCCCGAATTACTCGCGGTAGCAATTTGCGGCTGACCAATGCAAATTGACCGCTTACAAAATAATGAGGGTTTTTGTGCAACTCCGCTCCGGGTACAAGGTGGCGCGGCTCCCGACTACTCGATAAAAAGTCACTTTCTCCTTCCTTTTCAAATTTACCATTGACAATCAGCCAAAAACAATGCTATAATAAAACTGCGGCGAACGGGTAACAACCGTTCAGGGACACCCTGCGGCACTGATTCTCCTAAAAGAGCTTGACCCTCGGAATATTTTTAAATTGGTTCATATGCGCAGTCCAATCCGCTCTCAGCTCCGTGCAAGGCTGATTGTTGGCGGTGTCCCTATTGTACCTGTAAACTCCCCCTTTTTCAAGGGGGAGTTTTTATTTGTGAAGAAACTCCACAACCTTTTTCGCAATCAACTCCGCAAATTCCTCTAAATTTGTCGAATTTAGCGCATTTTGTGACGAATTATCACAATTTCCCTGCAAAATCATGTTGCTAAACGCATATAGCATTGTAGTGCTCATTCTGTCATGCTGAAGCTCTTTTTGCGCCGCCTCAAGCCCTCTGTCCCTGAACACCTCCACGGCGTATGTCTTTCGCGCCGAATGTGGCGCGGCGTTCAGCTGTACCCCCATAACCTCAGCCGCTTTTTTCATATTTGACCAAACAGCTTGGCGCGTGCGGTGTTCCCCCGGTTTCGTCCGGTGCGGAAATATGTACCCACTTCGCCCGAGTTGGCGCAACCGTTTCGCCAAATCGGCGGAAATCACCTTTTTAAACGGCTTGCCGGTTTTCTCAGCCACCCCCCTGATTGTCCGCCCACTAAGCTGATCGCTACGCAAAGAAAGAACATCATCAATCCTCAACCCCGTTTCAAGGCTGATTCGCAAGGCAAGAACGTTCTCATACGTCATCACGCTATACAGCCGATTGTATAGTTGCGGGTTCAAATAATCGGTTCTCATAATTCCATTATACCATAAATTTACAATCCTGAAAATGTCAATTCGGAATCAGCCCCCAAAATGTAAAACGGAGCATTGTCCCATAAAAAGGACAATGCTCCGTTTTTTTCACTGGCATATAGAAATTCTACGGCACGGCTTATCGCCTTTTTTCAATACCAACACTTGTACGTGATTCGGCAACCCGTCAGGAGTCGTGCAAGGCAATGTAACAGCCCTGCAACCGTCAGGTATCTTGATATAATCCAACAGCCTAGTAGAAGACACGTCATAAGAAGTGACCTCAATAACAGCGTCCAGCAACATCAAAAACGTACCTCGTTGACAACATCAAAGTTACCGGATTCGCTGTCATAATCTCCGTACTCAAGGCGAACCTCATCATAAAAGCCTTCGGCATACCGCGCCATACAAACGGCGCCATTTTTGTCAGTGGTGAACATTCTTTGTGGTAACAAAGGTTCACCGAGTGTAAGTCTGTAACTCGGAACAGTCATCTCAAAACCTCTCCATTCTCGTTAAATTTGTAGACCTTGAACTCCCCGCCGTCTGTATGCAGGTCATAGCTGTATTGCCCCATTTCAGCGAAATTGACATTATCATACATGACCACAGGTTTTTTCAGGTCACCCCCATGATAATACCAGCGCCCGCCGATTTTGTCAATACTGCCATTATCAACCAAAGATTTCTGAACCGATTTGCACAGCTCCTTTGACATATACTGCGCCAACGCCCCCCGCGAACCGTATGTGTAAATAGCAGTGGAGAAGCCAAGCTCCCAATCGGCAACGTTATACACCGTATGCCATTCAGACTGCGGTATCTTCTGACGTTTGGCGGTCGAAACCTTGATAGGCTTCTTCTTACCCTCAACCGAGACCGTGCCGGAATCTACCAATTTGAAGCCACAAGACGTTGTGAGGAAATGGAAATGTATACCCCCGTTTTTGTGATATTCAGGCACGCCGATATATTTCAAACCGCGCCGCTTCACCCGATTTCCCAAGAAATTTGTCAGTTTTTTGATGACCGCCGAATAATCCCCCCGGTCAATCAGACTGCCGTCAAGCGTGAGCGTGACAAACAAATCGAACTCATTGCAGATACAGTAATCAAAAATTTTGCGCCGAGCACGCCGCCGGGACGCGTCAAGCAATTCAGACTTTGTCAATTTCCGCGGCTCATATGGTTTACAACGTGAAACCGGGTAATCTCCAAACAGTTCTTCATGAGCGGCTATATATTCATCA
>JAEEHB010000059.1 GCA_016280595.1 Clostridiaceae bacterium
GTAGCCCTTCATGGTGCGGTATCTGGGAATCATATCCTTGATAACTCTGGTGAGCACGTGGCCTATGTGAGGCTTGCCGTTTGCGGTCGGGGGGCCGTCATAGAAGGTGTAGGTGGGGCAGCCCTCACGGATTTTCATGCTTTTCTCAAAAATGTCATTTTCGTTCCAGAATTTCAGAACTTCTTTTTCTCTGCTGACAAAATCGAGACCTGAAGAAACTTTTTCGTACATAGTAATCTATCCTTTCCGGTGCGTGCGGAATCTGCCGGGAATCCGCGCGTCACCCTGACTGATTTATCAGATTTTGTGCTGGTTTATATTCTGCCAGACGAAGGCTACATCGGGCCCTGTCTGGACAAAGGTGTCTATCACATTATTGTCGAGTTTTGACACTCTCTTAAAGCCGTTTGCGGCAAATGCGTTTGCGAAAAGTTCCGCCATTTCGGTGCTCTTGAAAGTGATGTGCGCTATCATGCGGAACTGCTCTCTTGATTTCATAGACGCGGAGGATTCCATGCCGATAACGAAGCCGGTGCACCACCAGTATTCGCCGTAAGGGCGCAGAAATCTCGGCTTGTAGTTGCCGTCGTGGTATTCATCCCACACGAAGCACATTTCCATCTTGAGCCAGTCGCTCTTGTCGGCGCAGACATACTGATTGCCGCCGCTGCTCTTTTTGGTGTAAACGCCGATTTCCTCGCCGACGAAGTAATAGCCGTACTGACCTTTCCATATCTGTATGAGCCAGTCCTTGCCCTCGTATTTGAAGGTTGTACGCACGGTGTCGTAATACATCCAGGAGGCAACCGCGAGGCTGTCATAGACCTGATTGTAGCCGAAATTCTTCTGCCAGGCGTTTTTGTCGTCCGTGTAGTAATAATCGCCGTCGGGGTAATACTTATATGATGCGAGGCTTGCCGTGTTGAAATCGACTTTACTCTCGCTCGGGATATATTTCGGCACTCTCGGCATCGCAAAAGCCTCGTTGAAGGCGGTGTTGACGATTGTGGTCGCAACGGTGGTGATTTTTTCCGTGAGCGAGATTTCGCTTTCGGCGGCGCTTGCAGAGGTTTCGCCGGCGGGCAGAGTAACCGTGCTTTCGGTTAAAGCCGCCGTGACGGAGGGAGCCGTCAGTGAAGTTAAGGCGTTATCGGGCGCGCTTGTTGTAAACAGCCCCGAAAAGAAGCCCGTGCTCTGCTCCGTGAGCGAGGTGATTTCGCTCGCCTGAGTTTCAAAGGACGCGCTCTGCGCCGTCTGACGGGCGACATCCGCGTCGACAGTCAGTTGCTTTTTGAGTTTCACGCCGAGCACAGCCGCAACCGCAACAAATGCGAGCGCGAAAACCGCCGTTAATACCGCAGGCGTTTTTTTCATTTCTTCATCCCTTCCTCATTCAGATGATTTCATATTCCCTGATAAATGCGTTTACGAAAAGAGGTCCCATATCTATCGCGAGGATTACCGTCCTGCCGTCTCTTTCGGCAAAGGTCATCCCCTCGCCCTCACTGCCGGGCGTAAGGTTTCTCGCGATATATTTTTCCGCTTTTCCGCTGTTGATATCCACTTTGTAGATTGTCTGATTTTCGTCGTTTGACGCCCCGTAAAGAGCGCCGTTATAAAACTCCGCTCCCTGTACGGACGGGAAATCGCCGTCAAGGTTTATTTCGCCCGCGGGGCTCATATCACCCCGCACATCAAAGGCGTAGAGTTTCGAGGGCGTTTTGGAGTGGTCGGCGCACCAGAGAAGACCCGTTTCGGGGTCAACGCAGACCCAGGGGAGCCCTCTCGTGATTTTTTCACAGTCGAGCACATAGTATTTTTCAAAAGCGAGCGTTTCGCAGTCAAACACGCCGATTACCGGGTATTTCCACACCTTGCTGTCCTCCATGCCGGCGTAAAGTTTTCCGCCGTAACAGGAGATGCCGCCGATATGGGCGATGCCGTATTTTTCCGAAAGTTCATCCGGAATCGCGTCGAGGTTAATACAGACTGTTTTCACGCCGTCCTTTTCCGTTTTGATCAGCGAGGTCTTGCTCGAGAAATAGAGGTTTTCGCCGTCGCAGGCAATCCCCTGCGAGCGGAAATACGCCCCCGCACCGGCGACGTTTACGCGGGCGGTATCTGTCCTCGCGCCCGACGAAAAAACATCTATGCCGTAAGTGATGCCGGACAGCGGCATAAACAGCGCAGTAAGCAAAAAAGAAATGACTTTAAGCAAACCGGGTGAAAGAGTCATCTGGGTATCCCGCCCTCCGAAAAACATAATACAACAGATTATTATAACAAAAGAATTATATAATATCAAGATTTTTTATTTGACACCGTATTGTGTCTCACGCATTGCGGACACAAGCGGCTGTATGAGGCTTGAAATACATATTCCGTTGTGATAAAATTTCAGCATAACTCACGGGGAGGAAATGAAATGATTAAAAAAACAATTTCCCTGATACTCGCTCTCGTTCTCGCTATGGGGCTCTGCGCCCCCGCTTTTGCTCAGAGCGAACAGCCCGCCGCTCCGGCTGAATATGACGGCTGTCCCTTCGTGCTTGTGAGAGGTATGGAATTCGGAGGCCTGACCTATAAGGCGGGCACACCCGAGGAGCAGAACTGCCTCGGTCAGATTTCCGCGGGCGACATAATCAAAACGATATTCAAAGGCATCGGCGCGGGTATAATCCACTGGAATATAGACTATTTCACCGATACCGTGGTTGAGTATGTCACCGAAATCATGGGCCTTATGGCGTGTGACGAAAAGGGCAACTCAAAGTATGATGTGAGCGTTAACAGTTACCCGCTCTCCGTCGCGAATTACCCCGAACTCAAGGGCTTGAGCGATGTGAACGAGGAGGGAATAATAAAGGCCGCAGTTGACCGTTACGGTGCGGAAAATGTCTACTACTACAGGTATGACTGGCGCCTTGACCCCTATATTCACGCCGACGGCATCAACGCGCTCATTAATCAGGCACTCGCCGACAGCGGCAAGGATAAAGTGAATCTCGTGTGCTGTTCAATGGGCGGCATAGAAACCCTTTCGTACATTGATAAATACGGCGCGGATAAACTTAACCGCGTAATCTTTCTTTCGTCCACTTTCTGCGGCACTCACGTTACGACCGACGTGCTTCGCGGTATGATTGAAATCGACCCGTACATCCTGTATATGTACGCAAAGCAGAATCTCGCGTCGGGCAACAAGGCGCTCGGATTCCTGTTTGACGCGCTCTATAAGAGCAGGATTATGGGCGGACTCTGCAACCTCGTGAACAACAAACTCGTGCCCAAACTCAAGGACAGAGCCTATTCCGAATTCCTCAAGCCCGTTTTCGGCACGATGCCCTCCGTATGGGCGCTTGTACTGCCCGAGGGATATGACGAGGCGATTGAGTATATGTTCGGCGGCGAAGAAGAAAAATACGCCGATTTCATAGCCCTGACTCAGGAGTATCAGGCGCTCGCCGGAAGGCGCGAAAGCGTGCTCAAAGGGGCTGAAGAATCGGGCGTTTCCGTCTGCGTTATCGCGAGTTACAACTGCGCCTGCATCCCCGTATATACGGGAGGCGGCGGCAACGGCGACAACACGCTTGAGTCCGACAGAGTGCTCGGCTGCGCAAAGGTGGCACCGCTCGGCGAAACTCTCGGCGACGGCTATGTGCCCGAAGACCCGGCAAGGGTTTCACCCGACAAAGTTGTTGACCTTTCACCCGCGCTCTTCCCCGAAACGACCTGGGCAATCTGCGGTATGCCTCACGTTTCGTGCAGTTACGGCACAGAACTTTCCGGCTTCCTCTTCTGGGCGGTTGATTACGACGGAAAACTGACCGCAGACTGCGACCCCGCACACCCGCAGTTTATGATTTCGTCCTACGATCAGGACCTTAAACTCTGGCAGTAATCTCAAGCATTTCAACGGGCATCGTCTGACGGCGGTGCCCTCTTTTTATGCCCGCAAGAAAAAGTTATTGATTTATTATATCTTATTGTGATAAAATATTATGAAATTATTATGGGGAAATATTTTTTCAAGGCGGTGAAACCATGAGCAAGATACTTGTTGCCGATGATGAGGCCCTCATACGCAGACTCGTCTGCGACTTTCTCAAAAAGTCCGGCTACGAAACCGTTGAAGCGGTTGACGGCAGGGACGCGATAGAAAAATTCGAGGCTAATGACGACATCAGCCTCGTTATCTGCGATATTATGATGCCCGAATATGACGGCTGGGAAGTAACCGCGAAAATCCGCGAAAAGAGCAAGGTGCCCATCATAGTGCTCACGGCGAGAAGCCAGGAGTTTGACGAACTCTATTCGTTTGAATCGGGCGCGGACGACTTTGTCACAAAGCCCTTCAGCCCCACCGTGCTCGTAAAGAGAGTTGAGGCTCTGCTCAAGAGGAGCACAAAAATCGATTCGTTTGATTCGGAAATCATTTCGCTCGACGGGCTCAAGGTAAACCTTGCCGCCCATACCGTTACGCTCAATTCCGCACCCGTTGAACTGACCGCGAAAGAATACGACGTGCTCGTGAAACTGATAACAAACCCCGAACGCATTTTCTCAAGGGACAATCTGCTTGACGATATCTGGGGCATTGATTTCACAGGCGACTCGAGGACCGTTGACTCACACGTTGCGAGGCTGAGAACAAAACTCGGCGAGTGGGGCAACACACACGTCAAGACAGTTTACGGGGCAGGCTATAAAATCGAGGTGAACAGCCCGTGAAATCACCCGTCACGCTCATAAAGAGCAAGGTCAGGGTAAAACTTTTCGCGCTGCTGCTCGCCGTCATCATTCTCTTCCTTGTTCTTATCAATTTCACATCCTATCCCCTGCTTATGCGCACATTCACAAACAGCACTTACAGGGAAATGCGCGCTCTCGCGCAGACGGCGGATTCTCTCATCTCCGGCTCGGAAACCTACTATATTGACCTTTTCGCCCTCGCGAAAAACAACAACATGGATATCGAGATTACCGACTCCGACAATTACCTTGTCTATACCACCGTCGGCTCGGGCCCCGCTCTGAGCAGCGAAAGGTTTTCCACCTCCGGCTCAACCTCGTCACAGTATTCCTCCATGCAGGACAGCGACAATAACAACACCTACGGCCTCAAAAATCTCGAAATAAAAAAGAGAATCGCGACAAACGCGGATTACTTCGTTTACAGGTCCTCTTCATCAAGGGCAGAACTCATCTATGTCTATTACTCCGTTGCCCACGTCAAAAACGTGGTTGACACGGCGGACAGAATCTATTCCGTTTTCAGCATTTCGGTAATCGCGGTGCTCGGCATCATCTTCTTCATCATCGTTTCGCGTTTCATTAAGCCCGTTGTGGAAATAAACGATGTCACGAAGGATATGGCGCGCCTCAATTTTAAGCGCAAGTGCAACGACTACGGCGAAGACGAAATAGGCGAACTCGGCAAAAACATAAACGTGCTTTCGGATACCCTGAGCACAACGCTTGACGACCTTAAAGACAAAAACAAACAGCTCGAAAAAGATATAGAACTGCGTCTCGCTCTCGACAACGCGAGAAAATCTTTCATAAGCAACGTTTCGCACGAACTCAAAACTCCCATCGCGATTATCTCCGGCTACGCGGAGGGTCTGAGCGAGGGCATAAGCAACGACCCTGAAACGATAAAGGAATACTGCGGCATAATTCAGGAAGAGAGCAGCAAGATGAACAGCCTTGTGCTCGAACTGCTTGAACTCTCAAAACTCGAGAGCAAGGCCGCGCCCTTTGAGCCCGAGCGCTACTGCATAGGCGCGGATGTCGCCTCCCTGCTCGACCATCTCAAAATCCAGACCGAGCAGGCGGGCATCACGGTTATCAACAACGTGCCCTCCGACCTTATGTGCTTTGCCCAGCGCGATAAAATAGAAATAGTGCTCAAAAACTATCTTACAAACGCCATCTCCCACTGTGCGGGCAAAAAGATTATCCTTGTCGATTATAAGGATACGGGAATAAGTTACAGGATTTCCGTCGCCAACACGGGCGACAATATAGCAAAGGAAGACCTCTCCGAAATCTGGGACAGTTTTTACCGCGCCGACAAGGCTCACGGCAGAAGTGAAAACAGATTCGGTCTCGGGCTTTCGATTGTCAAAAGCATTATGGAAAATCACGGCTGCAGTTACAGCGTTATAAACACTGTAGGCGGCGTAAGGTTTACTTTTGAAGTTGCCAAGGATGTTACTTACTATGGTGAAAAAACTTTCTAAAGCAATATCGGCGTTTCTCGCCCTGCTTCTCTGCCTGTCGCTCACTTCCTGCGGCAAAGAGGAAGTGGGCGTGAAGACCGTTTCCGCGGCGGCGGGCAGGATGCTTATTTCCGCCGCGTCGGAAGATGCCGCCTCGCTTCACTACGCGAAGTCAAGGGATGCATACTCCGAAACGGTCGCCACCTCCGGCCTCATAGAATTGAAACTCGACAGAGACTCAAACTCCTTTGCCGTTTATGATACATCATCCGGCGTGCTGTGGACCTCTCTCCCCGTGCTTGAGGATGCCGGCGGAAACGCGGACAGCGAAATAACTTCGAGCCTTGTCACTCTCAAGGTTGCGGGCGGCACCGATATCTATATGCTCAACTCCCAGGATAACGCTCTCGCTTACGGCAGGGCAAAAACCGAAACAAGCGAAAAGGGCATCTGCTTCATCTATGATATTTTCTCAACGAGAGAAGCCGCCGAAAAGGAAAAGCCGGACAAAACCGATATCGGTTTCAGGGTGAAACTCAATGTTGAACTCGCGGACGGCAATATGACCTCGCGCTGTACTTACAGCAACATCACCGGCAACAAGGACGCTTCGATTGAAGAGATTGAGGTGCTCAACTACTTCGGCGCATACAACGATATGGGCACGGATAACTTTCTCTTTGTGCCCGACGGCTGCGGAGCGATAATAAAGACCTCCGTCTATGACGAATCCTTCGAGTCGCTTTCATTTTCCGTTTACGGCGGCGACCTCTGTGTGCCGGAAGAATCTCAGGCGCGCAGCATACTCGCCTGCTTCGGCGTGCGCAGAGGCAGCGGCGCGTTTATAGCCCTTACCGAAAAGGGCGACGCGGCGGCAGGCATAAGGGCGGAAAAAGCGACCGGACTTTCGGGCTTCAACAGAGTTTACTCCGCTTACCGCATCACTCCCGTCGCTTACGAAAACAATACTCTCTATGTGTCAAAAACTCCTACGGTCACCGAAATCAGCCTGTGCTACCGTTTCCTTTCCGCAAACAACGCCTCCTACGCGGGCATGGCATCCGCAGTAAGGGAGCAGCTGATAAGAAACGGCGTGCTCTCAATCAAGACGGCCGAGACCTCCGACTATCTTCCGTTTTTCCTCACGCTAAACGGCGTAACGAAAAAGAGTTTCGCGGGCATAAGATACAATAAAACCCTCACGGATTTCGACCAGGCTTACGATATGGTAATCCGTATGAAAAACAAGGGTATCAACAACATAAACGTAAATTACGAAAGCGTGCTTACGGGCGGCGCAGACCAGACGGACCTCAAGGACGCGAAACTGATAAGAGGTCTGGGCGGCGAGAGCAAACTCGAAGAACTCTATGACTACCTCACCGCGCAGAAAATGAAACTCTATATCGGCATCGATATTCTTTCAGCCGTAAAAGGCATATCCTCGCCCTGCGGCAACATCTGCGGCGAGGAGGGCACATGGGCACCCGTCAACCCTGTGGTTGAGGCGGCAGGCTCCGACCCGGGCGTGCGCACCCTGCGCAAAATCAGCGACCTCAAAAACGTGATTATCAGCGCGCTCTCGTTTTCAAAGGACCACAGTTTTTCGGGCTACTGCATAGGTGACGCGGGCTCGGTGCTCTACTCCGATTTTTCAAAGAACGGCCTGCTCAGGCAGGAATGCTCCGAAATAATGGCGTCAGCCGTTTCCCCGCTCTCCACAAGCAACTCGGTTATGGTTGACACAGGCAACTTCTATATGCTCAAAAATACCGATGCCGTAATCAACCTTCCCGTAACCACCGATATAGCAAAGAGCGGCGCGTACATCCCCGTGCCGTTTATGCAGATAATCCTGCACGGCTTTGCCGATTACTCGGGCGAGCCGGTAAACACCTCCATAAACGAAAAGGAAACTATGCTCAGATGCATCGAATACGGCGCCTGTCCGCATTATATCTGGAATTACACCCCGATTGCGGGCGACGGCGAATCCGACCCGTTTTACTATGACAACACAATAAACGCGGCGGCGGATTTCTACACGAGGGCTCACGAAATGCTCAACGACTTAAGGGACGCGAGAATCACCGACCACTATGAAGTTGAGGACGGCGTATTCTGCACCGAATACGACAACGGCGCCGTTATCTGCGTAAACTATACGGACAGCGACTGCCCCGTGCTCGGAGCGAGCGCGCCCGCGGGCGACTTTGTGCGCATCAACTGATAAAATCATCCGGAAGGAGAAAAAATAAATGCCTTATATCAAAACAACCACAAGCGTCACTCTTGACGACGCGAAGAAAGAGTCTCTGAAATCCAAACTCGGTCAGGCAATCGCCCTTATCCCCGGCAAGAGCGAGGCGTGGCTCATGCTCTCGTTTGAAGACGGAGCGTTTATGAGTTTCAGGGGCGACACTTCAGAAGATTACGCCTTCGCCGATGTCAGCCTTTACGGCTCGGCGTCGGATGCCGCCTATGACCGCCTGACGCAGGCAATCTGCGAAATTTACAATGAAGAACTCGGAATACCCCTTTCGAATATCTATGTGAAATATGAGGAAGTAAGCCACTGGGGCTGGAACGGCTCGAATTTCTGATATGAAGAAACAGTATCTGCTTCTCATCGCCGCCGCGTTCGCGCTCGCCTCGGTGTTTACCGTGTTTGAACTTGCGGACAGCCCCCGTTTCAGGCACGACACCGCCGCGACTGTCGTTTTCACGCAGGACAGATTCGCTCAGTATGAAACCGGCGAAACACAGCCGGGCGGCATAGTGAACATAAACACGGCGGATGCCGAAGAACTGATGACGCTCAGCGAAATCGGCGAACTCAAAGCACAGGCAATAATTGAATACCGTGAGATGAACGGCAGGTTTATGAGCGTTGACGAACTTGCCGGCGTTGAAGGTATCGGCATAAAGACGGTTGAATTAAACCGCGCAAGACTTACAGTATAAGAGGTGCAAAAATGGAAAGAACCGAAATCAAATCATTTTACACGGACTCATCCGCCTATGCGGACAAAAAAGTTACCGTTTACGGCTGGGTCAGGACAATCAGGGATTCAAAGACCATAGGCTTTGCCCAGATTAACGACGGCAGCTGCTTCAAGGGCGTGCAGGTCGTTTTTGAAGAGGCGAAACTTGCAAACTTCAAGGATATCATCAAGGTAAACGTAGGCGCCGCTCTCAAGGTGACAGGTACTCTGCTGCTCACGCCCGACGCGGGTCAGCCTTTCGAAATAAACGCGGATGAAATAAGCGTTGAGGCGGGCTCCTCCCCCGATTATCCTCTGCAGAAAAAGAGGCATACCGTGGAATACCTGAGGACCATCGCCCACCTGCGCCCGCGCACAAATCTTTTCAACGCCGCTTTCAGAGTACGCTCAAGCGCCGCTTACGCGATACACAAGTTTTTCATCGACAACGGCTTCGTATACGCTCATACTCCCCTCATCTCCTGCTCGGACTGCGAGGGAGCGGGCGAAATGTTCAGGGTGACAACCCTCGACCTTGAAAACGTGCCCAAAAACGAAGACGGCAGCGTGGATTTCAGCGAAGATTTCTTCAAGAAACCCGCCTACCTCACCGTATCCGGTCAATTACAGGCGGAGACAATGGCTCTCGCCTTCGGCAAGGTCTACACCTTCGGCCCCACCTTCAGGGCGGAAAAATCCTACACCCAGCGCCATGCCGCCGAGTTCTGGATGATTGAGCCCGAGATGGCATTTGCCGAACTTTCCGACGATATGGATGTCGCGGAAGCGATGATCAAATATGTTATAAGTTATGTGCTCGAAAACTGCCAGCAGGAACTTGAATTCCTCAATCAGTTTGTTGACAAGGGCCTTATCGAGAGGCTCACGGCCGTCGCAAACTCCGATTTCGGCAGAGTAAGTTACACCGAGGCCGTTAAGATGCTCGAGGAGCACAATGATCAGTTTGACTATAAAGTAAGCTGGGGCTGCGACCTGCAGACGGAGCACGAACGTTTCCTTACAGAGCAGATATTCAAAAAGCCCGTTTTCGTTACCGATTATCCCAAAGAAATCAAGGCTTTCTATATGAGACTCAATGACGACGGCAAGACCGTCGCCGCCTGCGACTGCCTCGTGATGGGTATAGGCGAAATCATCGGCGGCAGCCAGAGAGAGGAGCGCCTTGACCTGCTTGAAAAGAGAATAGACGAACTCGGACTCAGCCGCGAGGATTACAGCTGGTATCTTGACCTTCGCAAATACGGCGGAGTAAAGCACAGCGGCTTCGGTCTCGGCTTTGAAAGGCTTGTTATGTATCTCACCGGCATTTCAAACATCAGAGACGCCATTCCCTACCCCAGAACAACCGGCTCTGCGGACTTTTAATAAGGCAATAAACCTGCACGGAGGTAAGATATATGCTTAAAAACATTCCTTCAATCCTCTCGCCCGAACTTCTCAAAATCCTTATGGAGATGGGTCACGGCGACGAAATAGTGATAGGCGACGGCAATTTCCCCGCCGCGTCGGTTGCTCAGAGGCTTGTACGTCTTGACGGCCACGGCGCAAACGAGGTGCTCGCGGCAGTGCTTAAACTCATGCCGCTCGACACTTATGTTGAAGCGCCCTGCGCTCTTATGGGCAACGGCTCCGACGGCGATACTCCCCCTATCTGGACAGAGTATAAAAACACCGTTTCAGCCCTCGAAGGCGAAAAGAAATTTGAACTCGTGGAAAGATTTGCTTTCTACGAAAGAGCCAAAAAGGCATACGCCGTGGTTGCCACCGGCGAAACGGCGATTTACGCAAACATAATTCTCAAAAAAGGAGTCGTTATCGATGGCTGAGCGCGTACTTGCTATTGACTTCGGCGCTTCAAGCGGCAGGGCGATAATCGGCGAATTTGACGGCGAAAAGATTACCACAAAAGAAATTCACCGCTTTTCAAATGACCCTGTCAGAGTCGGCGGCACGCTTTACTGGGATTTTCTGCGCCTTTTTCACGAGGTAAAGCAGAGCATATCCAAAGCCGCGCTTGAAGGCAAAATCGATTCAATAGGCATTGACACCTGGGGCGTTGATTTCGGCCTGATTGACAAATACGGCTGCCTTATCGAAAACCCCGTCCACTACCGCGACACCCGCACAAAAGGGCTTATCGGCGAATGCTCCGAAACGGTGCCCGACAGCGAGTTTTACGCAAGGACAGGCATCCAGTTTCTCGAATTCAACACCGTTTACCAGCTTTATTCACTTAAAAAATACCGCCCTCACCTGCTTGAGAGAGCGGATAAAATTCTCTTTATGCCGGACCTTTTCGGCTACTTCCTCACGGGCAACAAAACGGCGGAATACTCCATAGCCACCACCTCGCAGATGGTTGACGCTCACAAGAGAGTATGGGCAAGCGACCTTGTTGAAAGGCTCGGCATTTCTCCCTCGCTCCTCTGCGACATAAGCCCGTCCGGCTCGGTACTCGGTATGCTCTCCGACGATATCTGCACCGAACTCGGAGTTGAGAGCGTGCCGGTTATCAGCGTGTGCGGTCACGATACTCAGAGCGCGCTGACCGCCGTGCCGTCAACGAAAAAGGACTTTGCGTTCATGTCCTGCGGCACCTGGTCGCTCGCGGGCACGGAACTTGAAAATCCGCTGATAAACGACGAAACTTTTGAAATGAACATCACAAACGAGGGCGGTTACGACAGCAGCGTGGGCTTCCTCAAAAACATAATCGGGCTCTGGCTCATACAGGAGAGCAGACGCCACTGGAACAGGCACGGCGGCGATTACTCCTACGCGGACCTCGAAAAAGAGGCGCTCGCCTCAAAACCCTTCGCCTGTTTCATTGACCCCGACTGCCCCGATTTCATAGCGCCCGGCAACATTCCGCAGAGAATCCGTGATTTCTGCGCGCGCACCGGTCAGCACGTGCCCGAGAGCGTCGGCGAAATTATGCGCTGCATCTACGAAAGCCTTGCGCTCAAGTATAAAGACACCTACGCGAAACTCGAAATCTGCACCGGCAAAACCTACCCCGAAATTCACATAATCGGCGGCGGCACAAAAGACACTCTCCTGTGCCGTATGACCGCCTGCTCCACAGGCAAAAGAATAATCGCAGGTCCCGTTGAGGCAACCGTGCTCGGCAACATCGCAGTGCAGCTTATGTCAAAGGGCGCAATCGCGGATGTGACAAGCGCCCGCGAGATAATCGGAAGAAGCGAAAAGACAAGCGAGTATCTGCCCGAAGACACAGCCGCGTGGGACGAAGCGTACGAAAAATACAAAACTGTTATTTCATAAATGAAAGGACGATGTCAAATGGCAAAAAGCAGGCTCATAGGCGAATATCCCGTTATCGGAATCAGACCCATCATTGACGCAAGAAGAGGTCCCCTCAAAGTAAGGGAATCCCTTGAAGAGCAGACCATGAATATGGCTAAAACCGCCGCCGCTCTCTTCACGGAAAATCTCCGCTACTCAAACGGCGAACCCGTAAAAGTTGTTATTGCTGACACTTCAATCGGCCGTGTTGCGGAGGCAGCGGCCTGCGCGGCAAAATTCAAAAAAGAGGGCGTTGACATCACTCTTTCCGTCACACCCTGCTGGTGCTACGGCTCCGAAACAATGGATATGGATCCTAACACAATCAAAGGCGTATGGGGCTTCAATGCCACCGAGAGACCGGGCGCCGTTTACCTTGCGGCAGTGCTCGCCGCTCACGCGCAGAAAGGTCTGCCCGCCTTCGGCATTTACGGCAAAGACGTGCAGGATGCCGACGACACCACCCTGCCCGAGGATGTAAAAGAAAAACTTCTCCGTTTCGGCAGAGCGGCAGTAGCGGTTGCCACAATGAGAGGCAAATCCTACCTTCAGATAGGCTCAATCTGCATGGGTATCGCGGGCTCCACAATCAACCCCGATTTCTTCGAGGAATACCTCGGCATGAGAGTTGAGAGCGTTGACGAAGTTGAAATAATCCGCCGCATGGAAGAAAATATCTACGACGAAGCGGAATTCCAAAAGGCTCTCGCCTGGACAAAGGCAAACTGCCCCGAAGGCTTCGATAAAAACCCCGATTTCGTGCGCAAGACTCCCGAGCAGAAGGAAAAAGACTGGGAATTCACCGTCAAGATGATGTGCATCATCAAGGACCTTATGAACGGCAACAAGAATCTGCCCGCCGGCAGAGAGGAAGAATCCGTAGGCCACAACGCAATCGCCGCGGGCTTCCAGGGTCAGAGACAGTGGACCGATTTCTACCCCAACGCGGACTTCGCCGAGGCTCTGCTCAACACCTCCTTTGACTGGAACGGCGCGAGAGAGCCCTATGTGCTCGCCACCGAAAACGACACGCTCAACTGCGCGAGCATGCTCATTATGAAACTGCTCACCAACAGACCTCAGATGTTTGCAGACGTGCGCACCTACTGGAGCGGCGACAGCGTAAAGAGAGTTACCGGCTATGATATCGAAGGCAAGGCGAAAGACGCCGACGGTTTCATTCACCTCATCAACTCCGGCGCCTGCTGCCTTGACGCCTGCGGAGAGGTCAAAGACGAAGACGGCAAAGCGCTCATCAAAGAGTGGTACAACGTTACAGATGAAGATATAGAAAAGATGCTCGGCGCCACCACCTGGTGCGCAGCCGACAACGGCTACTTCAGAGGCGGCGGATATTCAAGCAGATTCCTCACCAGAGCGGAGATGCCCGCCACGATGATCCGTCTCAACATAGTAAAAGGTCTCGGCCCCGTGCTTCAGATTGCGGAAGGCTGGACAGTCAACCTGCCCGACGAGGTTTCCGATATTCTCTGGAAGAGGACCGACTACACCTGGCCCTGCACCTGGTTCACACCCAGATGCAACGGCGAAGGCCCGTTCAAGTCCGCCTATGACCTTATGAACAACTGGGGCGCAAACCACGGCGCAATCTCCTACGGTCACATCGGCGCGGACATTATCACAATGGCGTCAATGCTCCGCATCCCCGTTGCGCTTCACAACGTGCCCGATGAGAAGATATTCCGTCCGGCGTGCTGGGGCGCGTTCGGTACGAAGGATCTGGAAGGCGCAGACTACCGTGCCTGTGCCGCCTACGGCCCCTTATACAGGTAACTTCCGGTCGGGACATAAAAGGCGAAAACCGAAAAGACAAATAATAAAGAAGTTCGGGTTTTTAACTCGAACTTCTTTTCTTTATGCAATCTGATTTGTTATAAGGAATAATTTGTTATTGTCTTTTCTCGGCGTTTTTACTCGTTCGCCGTATCTTGATACTGTCTTCACTCGTAAAGACGCCGTTTTCATCCTTTTCTGTTCCCTCCCTAAGTGCCTTTGAAGAAGAAACATCAGAAACTAGCGGTGAATTAAAAACAACTGTCATCCTGAGCGAGCGGAGCGAGCCGAAGGATCTCTGTTGAGATTCCTCGACTTTCCCCTCAGAAACATAGTCGTCTCACTCGCTGGTTCGCGTCGTGATACTCCTTGTTTCTTCATCTCAGCGTAACGCCTTTATCTGCCACCGGCAGCGGCGTCACGCTTCGACCCGGAATGA
>JAEEHB010000060.1 GCA_016280595.1 Clostridiaceae bacterium
AATTATTGACTTTAATTCTTTTTTATAGTAAAATCAAATAAATTAAACACCGCGGTAGAGGGGAGTAGGTTTCAACCCTTAGGCAACAACCGCCTTTACGGCTGGCTACCGGTGCATTTTTATGTTAGCGAGACCTTTAACATAGCGCCCTGCTATGTTAGAGGTTTTTAATTTGTAATTCAGTTTATTACAGAAGGAGAGATTTTGCCCCAATGAAACATTATCTCGAAGATGTCGGCGCGATTTACGAAGCGCTTGATTCCGGCGAAAACGGTCTTACTTCCGCCGAAGCGCAGAAAAGACTTGCCGAAAACGGAAAAAACAAACTGAAGGAGCCCGAAAAGGATTCCCTTTTCAAAAAATTCCTTAACTCCCTCGCGGATCCGATGATTATTATGCTCCTCATCGCCGCCCTTATTCAGGCTGGCGTTGCGGTGTTTGAAGCGATTAAGGCGGGCAACGGTTTCAAACTTGTTGATTTTGCCGATGTGCTTGTTATTCTGGTCGTTGTTATAATCAACACCATTATGAGCCTTATCCAGGAGAGCAAGGCTGAGGCGGCTATGGAAGCTCTTATGCAGATGACCGCCGCCACATCAAGGGTAATGCGCGACGGAGAAGTTGTAGTAATCAAGAGCGAAGACATCTGCGTAGGCGATGTTGTGCTGCTTGAAGCGGGCGACGCCGTACCTGCCGACTGCCGTATTATCGAGAGCCATTCTCTCAAGGCGGAAGAGGCGGCGCTTACGGGCGAATCCGTACCCGTCACCAAATTCGTTGATGTGCTTATGTGCAAAGACGGCAACGAGGAGATTCCTCTGGGCGACCGTAAAAATATGCTTTACAGCGGCTCCGTTATCGTTTACGGCAGAGGCAAAGCGATTGTTACGGGCGTAGGTATGGATACCGAAATGGGCAAGATTGCGGACGCTCTTTCCCAGTCCGAAAAAGAGCAGACTCCTCTCCAGATAAAGATGGCCGAACTTTCGGCATTCCTCACCAAACTTGTTATCGGTATTTCGATTCTCGTTTTCATTGTTGGTCTTGTTGAAACAGTGATTACCGAGAAAAGCGGTTTCACCTGGGCACATTTCGGCAACGCCGCGCTCTCAACCTTCATTTCCGCAATCGCTCTTGCGGTTGCCGCAATTCCCGAAGGCCTGCCCGCAGTTGTTACCATTATCCTTTCAATCGGCGTTACCGCTATGAGTAAGCGCCAGGCGCTTATCAGAAAACTTACCGCCGTTGAAACTCTCGGCTGTACTCAGATTATCTGCTCTGATAAAACCGGTACTCTTACCCAGAATAAGATGACCGTTGTTGATCACTACGGCGATAACGAAAACCTTATAGCAACGGCTATGGCTCTTTGCTGTGACGCTCAGATAGATTCTGAGGGCAAAGTTACGGGCGAGCCTACCGAAGCCGCACTTGTTGCATACGCATATTCTCTGAATCTCAATAAAAACGACCTTGTTGAAGTTAATCCCCGTATAGGCGAAGCGCCGTTTGATTCGGGCAGAAAGATGATGTCAACCGTTCATCAGACTCCCGAAGGCATAGTACAGTATACCAAAGGCGCCCCCGATGTTGTTCTCAATCACTGTAAATTCGCTCTTGTAAAAGGCGAAGTTGTTCCCTTTACCGAAGCGGTAAGGCAGGATATAGTAACCAGCAACAAAGCAATGGCAGATAAAGCGCTGCGCGTGCTTGCCGTTGCGACGCGTAAATATGACAGTGCTCCCGCATCATACGAGGCTTCAGATCTTGAAGAAGAACTTGTTTTCGTAGGCCTCACCGGTATGATTGACCCGGTAAGACCGGAAGTAAAAGCCGCTATTGACGAGTGCCGTGAGGCGGGCATCCGCCCGGTAATGATTACGGGCGACCACAGAGATACCGCTGTTGCAATCGGCAGAGAACTCGGTATCATCAGCGACGCGAGCGAGGCGATACTCGGCTCGGATCTTGATAAATTCAGCGATGAAGAACTTGTTGAAGAAGTTACCAGATTCTCGGTTTACGCCCGTGTTCAGCCCGAGCATAAGACAAGAATAGTCAGGGCGTGGAGAGCGCGCGGTATGGTCACCGCAATGACCGGCGACGGCGTAAACGACGCTCCTTCAATCAAAGCCGCCGATATAGGCATAGGCATGGGTATCACCGGCACAGACGTTACCAAAGGCGTTGCCGATATGGTGCTTGCCGACGATAACTTTGCAACCATAGTCAATGCCGTTGAAGAAGGCAGAAAGATTTACGACAATGTCTGCAAAGTTCTTCAGTTCCAGCTTTCAACCAATATGAGCGAAGTGCTCATAATGTTTTTCTCAACCATATTCAATTTCACCATTCTCGGTCCGATCCATCTTCTCTGGGTCAACATGGTTACCGACTCGCTTCCCGGCCTTGCGCTCGGTATGGAAAAAGCGGAGGGCGACCTTATGCACCGCAAACCGCGTGCCACTACCGACGGCATTTTCTCGGGCGGCGCGGGCTTCGATATGGTATGGCAGGGTATATACCTCGCGTTTATTGAAATTGCCGCATATGTAATCGGTTTCTTCTATGCAAACCCCGGCGCAAAGTTATCCGCAATCTGGGGCGCGACCGATGCCAATAACAATATGTGCCTCAACGCAGTTGCCATGGCATTCCTCGCCGTAAACTTCGGTGAACTCTTCTGCGCCATCAATATGCGCTCGCGTCAGGGCTCGCTCTTCTCAAAGAGTATGTTCCGCAATTTCAACTGGTGGCTTGTCGGAGCGTTTGTTGTGACCGCCTTCCTGACACTGCTTCCGATTTATGTTCCGTTCCTGCGCGACATCTTCTTCCCGATTGCCGATGCAAAAGAGCATTTCACTCTCGAGTTCAATGAACTTGCCATCTCGATTATCCTTGCGGCAACCACAGTTCCCGTGTTTGAAATAGGCAAAGCAATCCACAGAGCGGCAAGGAAGAATAAATAATCATTGTTTGCGATTAAGCCCGTGTGATTTACATCATACGGGCTTAACAATTTGTTAACTTGATTTTATTTTAATATTGTGATATAAATACTGTATGCTGAAAACAATAAAAAATTCATTATGTATCAGTTTGAGTCTGCTTGTGCTTGCCGTGTGCTGTGCCTGCAGTATGGGCAGGGTTGAAAACGCCGGCACAAGCGCAAAGCAAAACGATACCGGCTCAAATATCGTCAGGGTAACATTTCCCGAGGGCTTTACCGTTTCTCAGATTGCCCAAAGGCTCGAAGAAAACGGAGTTTGCTCTGCGGCTGAATTTACCGGTGCCGTCAATGATGCGGAAAATCTTGAAAAATACGGTATTGAAATTGATTCGCCTTCAGAGCGCGCTTTTCTGCTTGAAGGTTATCTTTTTCCCGACACTTACGATTTTTACATAGGAGAAAAAGTGTCGTCGGTCATAAGAAAATTCGTTGTCAATTTCAATTCTCAGATAACAGAAGAAATGCGCACAAGGGCGGCTGAACTCGGCTACTCGCTCGATGAGATAATCGCCATTGCCTCCATTATTCAGGAGGAGGCCGATGTCTTATCCGAAATGCCCAGAGTTTCAGCGGTGCTCCACAACAGACTTGCCAGCCCCGAATTTCCGAAACTGCAGTGCGACGCCTGTACATTCTATCTCAGAGACAGCGTCAAGCCCTATGTTTCCGAAAGCGACTATGAGCGTTATCTTCAGACCTACAGCACCTATAACTGCACAGGCCTGCCGGAGGGCCCGATTACCAACCCCGGCATCGAAGCCGTCAAGGCGGCGCTCTATCCGTCGGATGATAATTATTACTTCTTTGTGACGGATGCAAACAACACATATTATTATGCCGAAACTTACAGCGAGCATCTTGAAAACTGTAAGATTGCAGGCATTCAATAAACAGGAGGACAGTTTAATGAAAAAACTTACAGCAATCGTTCTCGCAGTGATTACCGTACTCTGCGTTTTCGCGGCATGCGGCAAAAACGGCGGCACCAAAAACAAACCCGAAGAAGAAACCCTGACATTTGAAGACTACGAATATGTTCTTCTTGAAGACGGCAGCGCAAAGATAGTAAAATATAACGCGACTGAATCCGTTGATGAACTTACAATACCCGATACAATCGAAAACGCTTCCGTTACCGTTATCGGCGAAAGCGCTTTTGAAGGCTGCAAACTTATCAGAAAGGTCAACCTCCCCATGAGCGTTGTTACCATTGAGAAGAAGGCATTTGCATCTTCATCCGCAGGCTTTGTGTTCAACACTTCCGGCAATGCTCTCAAAGCCATCGAAGACGAGGCGTTCAAAGACTGCACAAATCTTGTTCAGTTTGATATCAGAGGTGTCGAAACAATCGGCAAAGATGCTTTCGCAGGCTGCACCGCTCTTCAGGTGTTCACCATCAGATCCGATGTTCAGCTCAGTAACGATTCTTTCACCGATGCAAACAACTTCAAGGTTGTTACTCACGAAGAGTGCAAAAACCTCGTTAAATTCGCGAAAGATAACGGCCACGAAGTTCAGATTTTCTGATTATGAAAAAGACTCTTTCCGCGCTTTTATCAGCAATAATAATTTGTTCAGTAACCCTTCCGGCATTTTCCGCAAATGCCGGAGGGGCTTGTCTCAATATAGCCCTTGCCTCAGATCTGCATTATAATCAGCCGAGAGAGGAAATAAGCGGCGATATTGACGATGAGATATATTTCTATGCCAACAGGCGCGCGGCCATGGAGGACGAAAGCGGATTTATTATTGATGAGTTTCTCAGGCAGTGCAGAGAAAACGACAGTCTTGATTATGTGCTGATTTCCGGCGACCTTGCCGACAACGGCAAATCAACACCCGAAGAGCATTACGATGTTGCCGCCAAACTCAAGGCGTTTGAAGACGAAACGGGCATACCCGTTTATGTGTGCAACGGCAATCACGACTGCGGAAACAACTGTGCCACTACCAACGATGATTTCCGTGAAATATACGCGGATTTCGGCTATGCCGAAGCGAAGGAAACTCTCGAAGGCACACTTTCATACACCGTTGACCTCGACGAAAAATACACCCTCATAGTTGCCGACAGCTGCGACCCCGATAAATCCACCGAAGACGGTCTTACGGCGGACAGGGTTAACTGGGTGGTTTCTCAGGCGAAGAAGATTAAATCGCAGGGCAGATATCCCGTGCTTATGATGCACCACAATCTGCTTGACCATATGCCCGTGCAGAGGATTATCAGCCACGACTTTATTGTGAGAAATCACACGCTTACAGCAGAGCAGTTTGCAAACGCAGGTATCAAGGTTGTATTCACCGGGCATGAGCACGGCAACGATGTTGCTTCATACACGAGCACGCTCGGCAACATAATCACCGATTTCTCAACAACTTCTCTCACCATGTATCCGCTTGAATACAGGTGTATTACCTTCACCGATGACACAATTACATATGAGAAGAAATCGATAGACAGCATAGATACCGACGCTCTCACAGCCGCCTGCGACGGCTTCACAGACGAGCAGATTTCCCTTATGAATGAAGATTATGCTTCTTACTCAAAAGGCTTTTTCAAGGCGGGCATAAAATACAGGCTTACTCTCTCGCTCTCTCCCGAAAAACTCGGTATAGACGAAAACGCCTTCTATGCTCCCGTAGTTTACACCGCGATAGACGGCCTTCTCAGAATAATGGATATGCCTCTCTACGGAGAAGGCAGTGTTGAAGAACTTGCCGCAGAGTACGGCATTGACCTGCCGGAAACTAGTTTTGCCGACGGGTGGGACCTCGCAACCGAGATTCTCTCTTATCACTACGCGGGCAACGAGCCCTATGCCCTTGACGGGCCTGAGGTAACTCTGCTGCTGCGTGTTGCGGACCTTATTCTGCTTGACGCACTCTCGGATGTCAATGACGAGGTTTTCCTCAAAGCGGCCAATAGCATCGCTTCATCGCTCGGTACAGGCGGTATCTGTAAAGAGTTTACAAAAACTATGGCAAAAACATTCGGTCCGGTCACGGCAGGGGAATACCTGATTGTCGCCATAGCTTCTCCTCTTCTCTACGGCTTTGCTTATGACAGCGATGAAATAAACGATACCGACGGCTCGATTGACGGTTATGCAGTGAATAATAACGCAGCGGCGGTAAAAGATAACGTTTCCGGGTTTTTCTCTAAAATCCTGCTTCACATTTCTCTTTTCTCGCGGTATATTCTTAAGATTTTCACTAAACCTTTTGTAGGATTGAACTGAAAAAATACATAAATGTGTCGGACATTTCGGAAAAATGTCCGACATTTTTGCTTTGACTTATTATAATTTTTATGATATACTTTTTCAGATAAAATTTTATAAAAGAACAGGAGAAATCCAAATGATTACTTTTTCTGGTTTCGGCGTATTCCTCGGCGATGTTTCAAGAGCGGAAATCAAACACTACACAAAAAATCCGCTCAAAGCCCAGGAGAAAGTTCTTAAAAAGATTTTAAGAAGAAACAAAAACTGCGAACTCGGTAAAAAACTCAACCTCGGCGATATCCACTCAATCAAAGAGTTTCAGGATAAAGTTCCTCTTTCAAGTTATGCCGATTACGAGCCCTATGTTGACAGAATGATTAACAACGGCGAAGACAGAATCATGTTTTCCGGCAAGAATATCCGTTACGCTTCTTCTTCGGGTTCAGTCGGCAAGCCCAAAATCCTTCCTAAAGGTATAAATGACCTGTGGAAGATGCAGTGCATCGGTTTCTCTGTTTCCGTAGCAACCGCTTATCACTGGATGAAAGAGAATATGGGCGTTACCATGTATAACCAGGTAGGCCCCCTTGCTCTCAACCTTTCAGGTCACAAACTCGAAGACGGCAAGCAGTGCAACGGCGCAGGTCAGATTCCTCTGCGTTATCTCAAATGCATCCTTCCCTTCTTCTGCACCTCTCCGCTTGAACTCCTCTTCCCCAGCCTTGAGGATAAACTTGACACATCTTATCTTCACCTTCGTTTCTGCCTTGAAAACAAAAAGGTAAGTTACCTCGGATCAATCGTTGTTACCCTTCTTACCCAGATGTTTGACTATCTTGAGGTAAACTGGGAAATGCTCTGCGACGATATCGAAAAGGGTATTATCAACCCCAATATCGACATCACTCCCGAACTTCGCAAAAAGTTTGAAAAGAAGTTCAAGCCCAATCCCAAGAGAGCGGCTGAGCTCAGAGCGGAATTTGAAAAAGGTTTTGACGATCCCATTGCTCCCAGAATCTGGCCGAGACTCCAGTGGGCATACGGCATGATGGGCTCCAACCTTCTCGTTTACGTTGAAAAACTCCGCAAGCATATAGGTCCCAACGTTCCCATTCACAATATGGGTTACGCGGCGGCAGAAGGCTTCTTTGCAGCCCCCACAGACCTCAATGTAAATGACTACGTTCTTCTTCCCTGGTGTCTCTTCCTTGAGTTCCTTCCCATCGGCGAGGATGATGACCACGCGGATTACTCACAGAGACCTCTGCTTATGAACGAACTCGAAGTAGGCAAGAACTATGAAATGATAGTCACCAACTTCTCCGGTCTTTACAGATATAAAATCGAGGACGTTGTTAAAGTTACAAGAATGTATAACAACACTCCCGAAGTTGAACTTCTGTTCAGACAGAATCTTTCAATGAACGTTGCCAACGAAAAGACCACCACCGATATGGTTGTTGCCGCGGCATCCAATGCTGCCAAGGCTCTTGACCTCGAATTCCAGGGCTTCAGCTTCTATCCCGATTTCTCCACCAAGCCTCCCAGATACACAATGCTCTGCGAAGTTAAGGGCGGCATTCCCGATGAGGAAACCAGACAGAAGCTCATAAAGGAAATCGATTCTCAGTTTGACGCTATCAACGAGAAATTCTATAAGTACAGACGCTGGGGTATGCTCAATACTCCCGAAGTGCTCTTCCTTAAGCCCGATACTTATGTTGATTACAACAAGTATCTCGCAGACAAAGGCATAGTGCTTAACCAGATTAAGCCCGTTACCGTTATTAATAACGAAGAGAGAGAAAAATTCTTCTTCTCACACGTTGATACCGATGCCGATGTAGTATCCTATGTACTCAACAAATAATTATTCCGGAGTTAAAACTATGGGGAAAGCGATTAGAAAAATTACGGCTGTTATGCTGTGCGCCGCTCTTCTGATTACCGCCGTTTATATCGGCGGCAGTCAGAAAGCCGCCGCTGAGCAGACCAATCAGCCTGTTATCTATATACTCGGTTACAACACTCATATTGCCGTGCTTAACGCAGGGCTTGAGGATGACGAAGTAAGCGCTTCGTTCAAGACTGATAAACTGATCGGGCTGTTAAAGGATAACATAGATGTCTTCCTAAAAGCGTTTGTTACTCAGGACTGGTCCGATTTCTGCAAGATAATCATTGACTTTATGACCGATAGTTTTCAGTATCTGAGGCTTGACGGCAACGGCGAGCCGGTTTATGAGTCAAGAACTGCCCGCCTGCAAAACAGAGATTTTGTTTACGGCAGAATGCAGAGATCACCTGACCTCGATCAGTTCAATTTCCATTATGACTGGCGTCTCGATCCCACCGAAAATATGCAGGCTCTCAGGGACTATATCGACCTTGTCCTTGAAATGACCGGCAGTGAAACTTTCTCTCTGTGCGGCAGATGCGAAGGTGCCTGCCTCGCGATGACTTACTATGAGACCTATCACGATGAGAGAATGACGGATCTCACTTTCTACGCATCCGCGCTCAAAGGCGCCTCTCCCGTAGGCGAAGCGTTCAGCGGCAACCTTTATGTTGATGCCGATGCTCTCGAAAGATATCTCAACGATACTGAACTCGGTGTAGACATCAAAGTGGGCGACACCATTGAAATCAATGACGAAACGATAATCAAGATTCTTAAAGTCGCGAGCGATGTTTACGGCACCGATCTTGTCTGCTGGGCTGTCAACAATGTTTATCAGCAGATTTATGATGCAATAATTCCCGAAGCGCTCAGAGCGTCATTCGGCTCATTCCCCGGTTTCTGGGCTATGGTCGAGGATAAGTACTATGAGCAGGCAAAAGAACTTGTTTTCGGCGGAGTTGAAGATGAATACGCCGGACTTATACAGAAGATTGACAATTATCATTACAACTATATGAACCGCGCCGATGAAATTATCAAAGAGGCGAGCGAAAACGGTGTAAGAGTTGTAAATGTTGTCAAATACGGCAAACAGCCTCTGCCCGTTATCGAAGATGCCGATATTCTTTCGGACGGTATCTGCAAGGTTGACAATGCTTCTCTCGGAGCAACATGTACAAAAACCGGCGAAACTTTCAGCGACGAATATATTGCCGCTGCCGAAAGCAGGTACATAAGCCCCGACAAATGCATAGACGCATCCACCTGTATGTTCCCCGAAACCACATGGTTTATAAAAGACCTTCATCATAATGACTTCCCGAAAGTCGGCAACGCTTTTGTTTATACCGTTACGCTCAATCACGATATGACGGTGACTTCCGACGCCCTCTATCCGCAGTATAATTTCTACACTCCCGCCATGGAGTTTGATTATGAACTCGGCACAGAGGTTGTAAACGGTACCATTGAGCCCTATTCGGTCGATAAGCAGTCGAGCAGACTTGATGAGTATAACGAAAACACCGCAAACAGTTTTATAAGAAAAATCAAGCCGTTTTTCAGTTTCCTTTTCAAAATCACCACATTTTTCCTTAAACTGATAACACCCAAAGCAAAAGTGTAAGGGAGAAAGTTATGCTTAAATTCACCGCAAAAGATGTATTCGGCAGGGAAGTGACCGAAAAGGATTACTCCGGCGCGAAACTGATTATGATAAATTTCTGGGAGCCCTGGTGCGGCCCCTGCGTGGGCGAGATAGCCGACCTCCAGAAACTCTATGATAATTACAAAGATAAAGGTCTTGTGATTCTCGGAATGTTCAGCACGGCGGATATGACCGACAGAGCAAAGATGATAATCACAATGAACCGCGTCACCTATCCCATCCTTCATTTCACCGAAGAACTGAGAAACTATACTACGCAGTATGTGCCTACGACCGTCTTCTTTGACGGGCAGGGAAATCTGCTCTCTCCCGAGCCGGCGGTAGGATCGAAATCATACGAAGGCTGGAAAGCGGAAGTTGAAAAATATCTCGCATAAAAAACAGGAACCGGAAGAAAACTTCCGGTTCCTTCATTTTGTGATTTTATCAGTCGAGGAAATCTTTTCTGTAATCAAGATTGAAGGCTTTTGCCAGGTCCCTGAGGTTGTCGTCAGTTATTGCGTTTGCCTTGGGCAGATGAGCGGTGAGCATATACTGCTTTGCCGCCTTTTCAACCGTTTCGATAAGTCCGAAGGTTTCGTCCATATCTTTGCCCGCGCCGTAAATTCCGTGCAGAGTCCAGATTACAAGTCTGTACTGCTTCATCTTCTCGGCGGTCGCTCTTCCGATTTCGTTATTGCCGCATACCATCCAGGGGAGCACTCCGATGCCGTCGGGGAAAACGACTATGCTCTCGGTCATCTGACCCCAGAGCGTGCGCGTGATTTTCTTTTCGTCCGCTTCATGCACCTGTGTCATAGCAAGCGTGTAATCGGGGTGGCAGTGCATGATGATTCTGTTTTCGGGGTTTACCTTAAGGCGCTCGATGTGGCTCATAAGGTGCGCGGGCAGTTCACTCGTGAATCTGCCGCCGTCTTTGTAGCCCCACAGCAGTTCTGCGGTAGTACCGTCTTTAGCAATTCTGATTATTCCGAGGTTCGTTTCCGGATCGTGCTTTACGTTTTTGAAGTATTTGCCCGTGCCGGTCACGATGAATATTCTGCCGGTTAACTCTTTCGCGTCAAAGCCTGTGGGTATGGTCCTTATCACATTGTTAAGGTCAAGATATTCGCCTACAACATTTTCATCAAGAATATAACTGATATTTCCGCCGTTTCTTTCATCCCAGCCGAGTTTGTACATCAGCGAGGTTATTTTCATCATTTCTTTTAAGAACGGGGCTTCGAATATATCTTTCATTTTCTGTTCACCAGCACTTCCTGTTCATATTTTTTTATTTCGTCAATGTAACTGTCGTAAAGATTCTGCCTTTCAAGATATTCGTTCCATACATCACCGAAAGGAGCGGTTTTGAGCGCTTCCTGCTTGACCATAAGAGCGGTGAAGTCCGCTCCGTCCTGCATTTTTTTGATATCTTTACTCTGAAGCAGAGCAAAGAGCAGAGCCTTCTGTACGCTTCTCACGCCCGTGACCCAGGCGGAGATACGGTTTATGCCCGCGTCAAAGTAATCGGTTGCTATAAACACTCTGTCAAGCGCGTTGTTTCGGACGATTTCTTTTGCGATTTCTCTGGTTTCATCGTCGAAAAGGATTACGTGGTCACTGTCCCATCTCACGGGGCGGGTTACGTGAAGCGCAATCTTATCATTAAAGAGCAGAAGCGAGGAAATCTTGTCGCTCACAAGTTCGGTCGGATGATAGTGACCGTTATCCATAAGGGGAGTGATGCCTTTTGAAGCCGAATAACTGAGGCAGAATTCCGCGCTGCCTACAGTATAACTTTCAAGTCCTATGCCGAAAACTTTGCTCTCGAGCGTTACATAGACTTTTGATTTGTCATAGTCAACGGAAAGGATTTCATCGAGCGATTCCTTGAATCTCTTTCTGGGACCGAGTCTGTCGGCGGGAATATCCTTGAATCCGTCGGGTATCCAGATATTCATAACACAGGGAATACCCGTTTCGTTTGCAAAGTATTCCGAAATCTTTATGCAGGCCTTGCCGTGCTCTATCCAGTATTTCCTCACGTTCTCGTCGGGAGAAGAGAGGGTGAGATTATCTTTTACCATAGGGTGAGAGAAAAATGTGGGGTTAAAGTCTATGCCGAGATTTCTTGCCTTTGCAAACTCAACCCATTTCGCAAAATGACGGGGCTCTATTTTGTCTCTGCCGGGGTTTTCTCCGTCGAATATTGCATAGCAGGCGTGCAGATTGAGTTTCTTCTTGCCGGGCATAAGAGAAAACGCCTTGTCTATGTCCGCCATAAGTTCTTCGGGAGTCCTCGCTTTGCCGGGGTAGTTGCCGGTGGTCTGTATTCCGCCCGAGAGAGCCTCGCGGCTGTCAAACCCGGTAACATCGTCGCCCTGCCAGCAGTGTACGGAAACCGTGACATCTTTCAGAGTTTCAATCGCTTTGTCGGTGTCCACTCCGTAAGCGCTGTATATTTTTTTCGCTTCTTCATATCTTGACATAGTATTCCTCCTGTCATTTTGCCTGAATCTTTTTTCCAATAATATACTTTACATTTTTTTTGCGTTTATTTCAACAGAAAACGCGAAAAACAGAAAAGATATTTTATTTTTGGCTCTTTACTGTATATCTTATTGAAAAAAACAGGTAAATTGTTGACATTTACAAAAAAATATTATAATATATCTCTGTATAATAGCATCGTTATGATGATTAACGGTGACCGATTGCTTTTGAAAGCATCAATCTTATTATTGGAGGCTTCAGAAATGACAAAGAAACTTATTTCAATTATGCTTGCAATGCTGCTCGTATTCTCTGTTGGCGCCGCTGCTTTTGCTGTTGACGGCGACGTTACGGACACCAATCCCCCCGCTGCCGATGAAGGCGGATATGATTACACCAAAGACGAAAGATTCAATGAGATTCCCGATATCAGCAACGGCGAATTCACTTACGGCAGTGAAGCGAAGTGCATGTATCACATCGTAGAGGGCAAAGCCGTTACGATGAAAGAAGCAAGCGAACTTGAACTTGATGATATAATCAGCCTTACCATTCCCACTCATTACATTGAGGCTGTCACCATCGTTGCTTATTATGCTCTTAAGTGCCCCTCCTGCGGTCAGGCAATCGGCGCTAAGAAGATTTTCAACATTTACGATAAAAACAAAGGCAAGTGCACCAATCCCGACTGCGAAGCAAAACTTCCCGCTCCCGACGGCATTGTTTACCGCTTTATTATCGTAGATTTTGACAGCGCTCATTTCGACACCTTCTCAGGTATGAACTTTGTAAAGCGCACAAAGAATATATTCGAGTCCACAGCCAATCTTTACGGTGACGGTAAGGATCTTCCTTTCAGCTTCCTTGAGTTCAAGAGTGAAGTTCCCGAAAGTGAAGGCGACGGCGAAGACGGCGGCGACAGCAAAGAGGCAGAGGCTGTTATCAATTATGATGAACTCGTCAACTTCAAGACATCCGGTTCATCAATGAGCAGCTTCAAATCTCTTATGTGGGATGTGCTTACCAAGTATTCCTACAGGCAGGAAAAGCACATGGCCGATGAGAACACCATCAAAACTTACGATACTATGTCCGAAATCCTTATCAAGATTATCGAAGGTATCGGCTCCGCACTTAGATTCTTCCCCTCGCTTATATTCTGATAATTGAATAATAATTTTAAGGACCGCCCGAAAGAGCGGTCCTTTTATGTTTGTTATTTTATATTCTTTCAATTGTATTTCCGTCTGCGGAGATTTTAAGGCGGATTTCTTCGCTTCCGAAAGTGAGCCTTATTTCATCGCTGTTTCCGATAAATGGCTTAACCGCTTTCTTTAACCTGCCCGAAAGAAGATTATCCGTAACGATATATTTACCTTTGCCGTATTCTATTTCACAGTATTTCCCTTTTGCTTTATTTTTCAGTTCTTCGGGAAGGAATCTCTTCGGCGTTACGGTTGTTGTTCCGTTTTCTTTCACAAGAGAAGAAACTGCAGAAAGCGTATTTTCGCTTATAGTTCTGCCGCAAAGGAAGCAGAGTTTAGCGTTTTTAAGAGCATCATACCCGACGGTGTCATCAAATACCGCCGTGCTGTTCATCGGCAGGAATGAGCGGTGCTTTGTGAGGAACGAAAGCGCTATATTATCCCAGGAAATGCTGTTTTTAAACGACTTGCCGTGAGTTACCAGGCGTATGGCCCTGATGTATTTTTTTGAATACTTATCGGGCTTTATTTTTTTGTTGCCGTAAAGCATCTTCTTCCATATTAGCGGATCGTTCTGACCCCAGAAAGAATCGTCCTGCCTGATAATGCATATTTCGGGCGTGTAGTCGCTTATGTCGTAACTGCGTTCTTTGCCTCTGTATTTGCCGCAGAATTCCATGTACTTCTTTCCGTACGGCGTAAGCGCCCCGTCTTTTTCCATAGGCGAGCAGCTTTCGGCATAAACGCGGTTTACACCTGCATAATAGGCGAATTCAAGGTTGGAATAAAGTTCTTCCGGCGAGTGACCGGGATTGGTAAGCCTGTACCAGGAGTCAACACAGTTCCACAGCGGTATTCCGTACTGAAGTGCGGCGCCTCCGGCTATAGCAAACTGAATGTTTGAGCAGGATTCCTTCTGTGATTTGAAATTGGGAATTATGCCGCAGGAGGCAAAAATATGAAACAGCACCGGGAAAACGTGTTCACCGCACAGAGCGGGGGAGCCTGCGTCTTTTATTTTGCCTGCGAATTCTTTTAACTGGGATTCAAGCAGAGCTTTCTGCTCGTTAAGATTATCGCTTTCGCTCAGAGCAAAAACGGGCGGTTTGATTTTTCTTTTTGAAGCCATTTCGATTGAAAGGTTTCTGTTTATAATGCAGTGCTCAAATTCATCATACTCAATTCCCGCAAGGTTGCCTTCGCTTGCCAGAGCGGCGATGTATTCAGGAGGCAGATTAAGCCTGTGTACTCCGCCTTCTTTGCAGGACCAGTCAAAGCCGTCGGGAGATTTGCAGTCATAGCCGAAATTCTGAAATTCGAAATTCGCCACAAAATCCATATCGAGTTCTTTGAAGATTGAAGCAACCTTTTTTGCATCCTCAACGGCATCTTCATAGTTTTTTCTGTTGGGGTCAAAATGGCAGACAGCGTAATCGGCGGCTTTGCCGTCGCCTATAGTGAGGGCAAAACCGGGCCTGTTTTCAAGAACAACACCGTCAAAGACGTTGAGCCCTATAAGCATTTTTTTGTTTTCCATCTTTTCACCTCTGAATACTGTCAGCGTATTTTCAGTTTCTGAAATCGTTCTTTTTATCTATTCCGTATCTTTTAAGCACTCCCGGGAAGAAATTCGCATAGAAGAATATGCTAAGAAACTCGTAAGCGGAAAAGAAAAAGTGATGAAGCGCAAATCTGATTCCGTGCCCCTGAAATTGTTTGAGCACGTCAATAATGTTTTTCTTGGCAAGCTCGTATTTTCTCGCTTCACCGCCGAATGATTGTTTTGAAAACGCGCGCCAAAGGAAGAAATCGCGTATGACTTTTATTTCAAGCGAAGGAATCTGTGAAAAGTTAGGGGAGGGCGCGGTAAAGAATTTGGCTCTCTGATAATCGCGGAAGGTTTTCGGCGGGTCGTATCTTCCGCTTTCCACAAGTTCATTGAAAAGTTTCATGCCCGGGCTCGGCATAAAGAAGAAAAACGTCATATGAGTAGCATTTATCCTTTTAGCCAGTTGCACCGAATCATAAAGGTTTTCTCTTGTTTCATCGGGCAGACCGACTATGAAACTCGGGAGAGTAACTATACCTACATCGTTGCAGTCCTTTATAGTCTGCTCAATTCCGTCATAGGGAATTCCCTTGTTTATCTTTTTCATCATTTCGCGCGAGCCTGTTTCAATACCGAAGTCGACCCAGAGACAGCCGGAGTCTTTCATATACTGAAGATCTTCTTTGTCAAATATGCCGATGCGCGTCTGCACACCCCATTTGAAACCGAGACCTGATTCTCTGAATGCGTCGCACTGATATTTCATTTCTTCGCGGTTTCTGCACCAAAGTTCATCTGAGAAATAGATACAGTCAACGCCGTAATGCTCCATAAGATATTTTACTTCTCTGAGAAATGTGTCAACATCTCTCATACGGTATTTGCAGTTATGGAATTTTTTGTTAAAACAGAATGAGCAGTTGCCTACGCATCCTTTAGCCATATATTCGTGGCAGGTGTGTTTATAACCGTACTGTGATGTCAGATACTTCGGTACGTCAACAAGCGTAAAATCAAGTTCGGGCAGAGTGGTAAGGTCCATAAACGGTCTGCCTTCCGAATACTGCGTTTCACCGTTTTCACTCCAGCAGAGACCGGGAATCTCTTTAAGACATCCGCCTTGCTCGGCGGTTGTGACAAGTTCAAGCCAGGTTTCTTCGCCTTCGCCGATTGAAATGAAATCAATATCGATATTGCTGAAAATGAAATCGGGATCTATGGAAGCGAAAACTCCGCCCCACACAACTTTCGCGCCGAATGTCTTTGCGGCTTTTGTAACCTTTTCGGCGTCATAAAATGATTTCATTGAAATAACCGACACTCCGACAAAATCGGGAGCGAATTCTTCAATCTCTTTTTTGATATTTCCCGCTTTTATAACCCTGTCAAGGATTTTAACCGTGTGACCGTGCACCTGAAGATAAGTGGCAATGGAAAGTAAGCCCAGGGGCAGAGCAATCTGCCGGGCGTATCTTTCTGTTTCGGGATTGATAAACAAAACTCTCATTGCCGTATCTCCGTGAATACTTTATGAAGATATTCTATTTTATAATTATATGTTTGTCAATAGAGTGTAATGTGAAAGCGTTGCGTTAAGCAAGAGAAACGAAAGATATAAACTTATAATTGTCAGAATTAGCACTCTCAATGGCAAAGTGCTAAAAATTCATTATTTGTTCATAATATTCGCGTATTTTATTCACAGCGGAGCGGTAATATCACATTGTAATGAATATACAGATAATCGAAAGGGGATGTATTTATGAATACTCAGAAATATACTCAGAAGAGTATTGAAGCGATTAACACCGCTCAGAAATATGCGCAGGAGTCATCGAGCAGCCGTCTTGAGCAGGCTCATATTTTATATGCTCTGCTCAGTCAGGAAAACGGTCTTATAGGCACTCTTGTTCAGAGCATCGGGGCTGACCTCACATCGCTCAAAAATATCGTTCAGTCAGAAGTTTCATCTTATCCGAAGGTAAGCGGCGGTGATTTGTATCTTTCGCCGGCGGCTTCTTCCGCTCTTGACGAAGCGGAAAACTGCGCCGACAAAATGAAGGATGAGTTTATATCCGTTGAGCATATAATGCTCGGCATCATTAACAAAGCGGATCCGTTTATCAAAAAGACTTTTGCTTCATTCGGTATTACCTCCGATTCGTTCCTTTCTGCGCTCAGGAAGGTCAGGGGCAACAGAAACGTTACTTCCGATAATCCCGAGGATACTTATGACGCTCTTAAGAAATACGGCAGAGATTTAACCGAAATGGCGCGCGCGCAGAAACTCGATCCCGTTATAGGCAGAGATGAAGAAATAAGAAATGTAATCAGGATTCTTTCGCGCAAGACCAAAAACAACCCCTGCTTAATCGGCGAGCCGGGCGTAGGCAAAACCGCAATAGCAGAAGGTCTCGCCGCGAGAATTGCCAAGGGCGACGTACCCGAAAGGCTCAAAGACAGAACCGTTTTTTCGCTTGATATGGGCTCGCTTGTTGCAGGTGCGAAATACAGAGGCGAATTTGAGGAGAGACTTAAGGCTGTTCTTACCGAAGTGCAGAAGAGCGAAGGCAAGATTATTCTTTTCATTGACGAGCTCCATCTTATTGTAGGCGCGGGCAAAACCGACGGCGCTATGGATGCCGGCAATATCCTGAAGCCCCTTCTTGCGAGAGGCGAACTTCACTGTATAGGCGCGACCACTCTCAATGAATACAGGCAGTATATTGAAAAAGACGCAGCGCTTGAAAGAAGATTTCAGCCCGTGATCGTACCCGAGCCTACGGTTGAGGACACCATTTCAATCCTCAGAGGTCTTAAGGAAAGATATGAAGTGTATCACGGCGTCAAGATTCAGGACAGCGCCATAATCGCCGCCGCAACTCTTTCTGACAGATATATTTCAGACAGGTTTCTTCCCGATAAGGCGATAGACCTTGTTGATGAAGCCTGCGCTTCAATCAAGACCGAAATAGATTCGATGCCGTCCGAACTTGACGATATTTCTCACAAGATTATGCTTCTCGAAATTGAAGAGGCTGCTCTTAAAAAAGAGACGGATAAACTCTCAGTTGACAGGCTCGAAAACATCCGCAAGGAACTCTCCGAGCAAAGAGATATCTTCAATGAACTCAAGTCAAAATGGGAAAACGAAAAGCAGTCAATCGGCAGAGTCAGAGAACTCAGAGAGCAGATTGAAAATGTAAACGCGATGATTGAAAAGGCGCAGAACAGTTACGACCTTGAAACCGTCGCTCAGTTAAAATACGGCAAACTGCCCGAACTCAGAAAAGAGCTTGAAGCGGAAGAGGAAAAATCACAGGGCGACGGCGGCGCAACCCTTCTGCGTGACAAAGTGACCGAAGAGGAAATAGCAAAAATCGTTTCCCGCTGGAGCGGCGTTCCCGTTTCCAAACTTATGGAAGGTGAAAGAGAGAAACTGCTCAACCTTGATTCAATTCTTCATCAGAGAGTTATCGGTCAGGATGAAGCGGTCAGAAAAGTATGTGATGCCATCCTAAGGTCGAGAGCGGGAATCAAAGACCCCTCAAAGCCTATCGGCTCGTTCCTTTTCCTCGGCCCTACGGGTGTGGGCAAAACAGAACTTGCCAAAGCGCTCGCTCAGGCTCTGTTTGACGATGAGCACAATATGATAAGAATTGATATGAGTGAATATATGGAAAAGCACTCCGTTTCAAAACTTATCGGAGCGCCTCCGGGATATATCGGCTATGACGAGGGCGGTCAGCTTACCGAAGCCGTAAGACGCAGGCCTTACTCCGTTGTGCTGTTTGATGAAATTGAAAAAGCGCATCCCGATGTATTCAATATCCTGCTTCAGGTGCTTGACGACGGCAGAATAACCGACAGCCGCGGTCGTACGGTTGACTTCAAGAATACTATCATAATTCTCACCTCCAATCTCGGCTCGGATGCTATTCTTGACGGCATCGTAGACGGTGAAATAAGCGAAGAGGCGAGAGCGGTTGTCACGGCTCTGCTTAAAAACAGTTTCAGACCCGAATTCCTTAACAGAATTGATGAAACCGTATTCTATAAGCCGCTGAGCAAAGCGGATATCGGTGAAATAATCGAGCTGCAGATTGCATCTCTCAGAGAGCGTCTTGAAGAGAAGCAGCTTCACCTTGAAATAACAGATGAAGCCAAAGCGTTTATCGCGGACGAGGGTTATGATCCCGTTTACGGCGCAAGACCGCTTAAGAGATTTATTCAGAGCAGGGTGGAGACGATTGTTGCCCGTCTGATTATTGCCGACAATCCGGCTCCCGGCTCGCTTGTTAAAATCGATTATGACGGCGGTGAACTTACCGGCTCAATCGAGGCATAAATTTTTATTTATAAAATAAATACTTGTTGCAAACACTCCCCGCACGGTGATATAATAAATAAAACTGTGCATCCGGCCCGCATTAAGAAGGCGGACGGTAACGGGGAGTGTTTCTGTTTGTCAGGGGAAATAGTAAAAGAAAACAATACTGAAAATGTAATGGAAAACGAAGAAAAGAATACAGGTCTGCACCTCAATAAAAAAACCATACTCGGTCTGTGTGCGATTCTCGTAGTGATTATGGTCTTTGCGGGCGTGCTCACTCAGATTGTGCCCAGAGGCGAATACTGCTTTTATCCCGATAACACTTACCGCCTTGCAGACGGCGCCGTTGTGTGCATCGGCGAGCAGGACAGCGTTTTTACCGTTGACGGCAAAAACAAAATCGGATATAAAGACTATCTCGCCCGCCTTAAGGAATACGGCATTTCCGTTGTATCTTATTCCGATGAGGGCGAAATAGACCTTACGGGTGCGGAGGACCTGAGCGAAAAGATAATCGATGGCACATATCACGAAATCAATTATAAAATGCCGCTCTGGAAAGTCCCTGCCTCGCTTGTGCTTGTTTTCGGCTCGGAAAATATCACAACGGGTATTGCCATTATTCTGTTTATTGTGCTTATCGGAGGCACTTTCTTCATCCTTGATGAAAGAAATATCCTCAAGTACATAATGGCGGTTGTAATAAGGAAATTTGAAAACAGAAAGTATATTCTTATCTGTGTGATGATATTCATCTGCATGCTGCTCAGTTCAACCGCGGGCATATTGGAAGAATCGGTAACGCTTGTTCCGATTGCGGTTGCCGTTGCCCTCGCTCTGGGGTGGGACAGCCTTGTAGGTATCTCAATCAGCCTTATCGCTGTTGCTTTCGGCTTCACCGCCGCCACATTCAACCCCTTCAACGTTGTCACCGTGCAGAAACTTGCAGGTGTTCCCGTCTTTTCGGGGCTTTGGCTTCGTTTGATTACTTTCGCAGTTGTTTACGCCTCACTCACCGCATTCGTTGTTCTTTATGCCAAAAAGATTGAAAAGAATCCCGAAAAATCAATCTGCCGCGAAACAGATAAAGAACTCAGAGACAAGTTCAGGCTTACGGATGCCGATACCGTGCTCGAAGATAAAAGCACCGCCAAGGCAACAAGGGCATTTTTAATCTGCATCAGCTGTGTTCTGCTTTGCATAATTCTCGATTTCGCACTGTCGCTCGGCGGTATGCTTTCAATGCCCGGTATGGCAATACTCTTTACCGTAGGCGGCCTTGTCGCCGGCTATAAGACGGGGCTCAGAGGCAAGCAGCTTTTCGGCGGATTCCTCAAAGGTGTTAAAACAATCGCCCCCGCAATTCCTCTTATCTTCTTCATACTCGCAATCACATATATCCTGAGCGAAGGTATGATTATTCACACAATTCTCTATAAGGTTTACGGACTTATTTCCGATATGCCGCCTTTCGGCGCAATCCTGCTGCTGTTTGCGTTTATAGTGGTGCTTGAATTCTTTATCGGCTCGGGTACGGCAAAAGCCTTCCTCGTTATGCCGATAGTTGCTCCGCTCGCAAGCCTTGTGGGTATTTCCGGCAACTCGGTTGTGCTCTCATTCTGTATGGCGGACGGCTTTACAAATCTGCTTTACCCCACAAGCGGTATTATGATTATCGCAATAGGTCTCGTAAATGTTTCTTACGGCAAATGGCTTAAATTCACCTGGAAATTGTTTGCGATTGAACTTATCATTTCAATTGCGCTTATGTATTTTGCCGTCAGCATCAATTACGCATAATATTTATCCGAAAGGCTGTTATCTATGACACGGCTTGAAGAAAACTTATATATTAAAAAACCACTGCGCTTCAAAGACGGAAAATTCCGCATCCTCACTTTTTCCGATTTGCACGGCATCCGCAATTACGACACGCGTCTTATCCGCGACCTTGACGCTATTATCGAAAACGTAAAGCCGGACCTTGTGATGCTGCTCGGCGATGTCGGCTGGCGCACAGCGGTTACGGACGCGCAGGTGTTTGCCGAGTATCTTTCCGATGTTGTTGCCCCTATGGAGCGCAGAAAGATTCCCTGGTGCCACGTTTTCGGCAATCACGATGACGAGCGCGGTCTTACCAATGAAATGCAGGAGCCCGTCTATGAAAGTTTTGAATGCTGCGTTTCAAAATGCGGGCCGGAGGAAGCCGCGGGCACGGCAAATTATGTTTTGCCGATAAGAAGCGAAAACTCCGATGAAATCATATTCAACGTGTGGGGTCTCGATTCTCACGACAGTATGGGGGACTACATAAAAGAGTTTTCCCTTAAAACCGATCCGTGGTTTTTCAATCTGCCCGATCCGCTCTATCCGTTTTGCGGTTATGACAGTATCCGCTTCAATCAGATAATGTGGTACTGGAATTCATCCGAAGAATTAAACGCCTCTGCAAGCAAAAAGATTCCCGGAATTATGGCTTTCCATATCCCTCTGCCCGAGTTTATTGTGCTTTATAAAAACACCGCGCAGACTTATTACAAAGGCACAAGGCGTGAATCGGTCGGCTGCGGTCCCTTCAATTCGGGCCTTTTCAACGCCCTCGTTGAGCGCGGCGAAGTCAAGGCTGTTATCTGCGGGCACGACCACATAAATGATTTTGAGGGCGATTACTGCAATATCCGCCTTGCTATGGACGGCGGCATCTCTTACGACTGCTACTGTGATGACGACCTCAGAGGCGGAAGAGTAATAGAGGTTAAAGAAGACAGCCCCGAGATAATAGAAACCTATATGGTCCGTTCTGCGGATTATGTTGAGGATTACCCCGGCACCTGTGTAAGAAAATACGGCGATACCATGCCGATAGACGAATAAGAAAGGAACATAAAGTATGGACAAGAGACATATCAGAGGACCCCGCAGTTATGACTACGGATATAACGAAATCACCACTATGGGCGATAAAGAAGTAAACAGCCTTATGGATTTCGGCATTCTCAAACTTAAAGAAGGCGATGTTTATACAGAGAAACTTCCGCTTGAAAGAGGATATCTTCTCATAAGCGGCAAGGTCGTATTTGAATGGGAAGGCAATTCCCGCGAAGCGGACAGACCTAACTGTTTTGATTACTGCCCCTGGATTCTTCATGTTCCTTCAGGCACCGAAATCAGCATCACCGCTCTTTCGGAGGCTGAAGTTCTTATTCAGAGAACAGATAACGAAAACACCTTCCCCTCAAAACTCTGGCTCCCCGAAGAGTGCAGAAACGAAAACAGGGGAGCGGGCACGATGAGAGAAGCTTCCACCAGAATTGTGCGCACAGTTATCGATTATTCCACCGCTCCTTATTCCAATATGGTTATGGGCGAAGTAATCGGTTTCCCGGGCAAGTGGTCAAGTTATCCCCCTCACTGGCATCCGCAGCCCGAAATCTATTTCTATAAATTCCTTCCCGAAAACGGCTATGGTTTTGCCGAACTCGGAGAAGATGTTGTAAAGACTCACACCAATTCAACGGTCTTTATCTGCGATAAGGAAACTCATCCGCAGACCACTGCTCCCGGCTATGCAATGTGGTATTACTGGGGCATAAGGCACCTTGAAGGCAATCCTTATATCACCCCCGTTTTCATAGACGAGCATCTCTGGGTCACCGACCCCGATAAAGAAAAAGACTTCTGGCCCCCTGAAAAATAATTAATGCGGAGGAGAAATAAATGAAATTAACAATGTCACAGGCACTCGTTAAATTCCTTGACAATCAGTATGTCAGTTTTGACGGTGTTGAAACAAAATTCGTTGACGGCATCTTCGGTATCTTCGGTCACGGATGCGTTGTAGGTTTAGGTCAGGCTCTCGAGCAGGGCGGCCACAGCCTTAAATTCTATCAGGGCCATAACGAGCAGGGTATGGCTCACGCCGCTATGGCTTTTGCAAAGCAGAGCAGAAGACGCAGAATTATCGCCTGCACATCTTCTATCGGCCCCGGCGCTCTCAATATGGTTACCGCCTGCGGCACCGCCACAGCAAACAGAATTCCTCTGCTTGTGCTTCCCGGCGACACTTTTGCCTGCCGTCAACCCGACCCCGTGTTACAACAGATTGAGCAGCCTGCAAATTACAGCATCACAGCTAACGATGCTTTCAAGGCTGTTTGTAAATATTGGGACAGAGTCGTAAGACCCGAGCAGCTTATGACTGCCGCCATCAATGCGATGCGCGTGCTTACCGACCCTGCTGAAACAGGTGCAGTCTGCCTCGCAATGCCTCAGGATGTAGAGGGTGAAGCGTTTGACTACCCCGATTATTTCCTGCAGAAGAGAGTATGGTACCTTGACCGCAGAATTCCCACAGAGCGCGAAATCGTAAAAGCCGCTGAAATGATTAAAGCGGCAAAGAAGCCTCTGCTTGTAATCGGCGGCGGCGTCACTTACTCAGAGGCGTGGGATACCGCAAAGGCTTTCTCGGAGAAATACGGCATTCCCATCGGCGAAACTCAGGCGGGCAAGGGCAATATTCCCTGGGATTATCCGCTTAACCTCGGCGGTATCGGTGTAACCGGCGGCGCGGCGGCAAACGCACTCGCTAAAAAGACCGACCTCGTTATTTCCGTCGGCTCAAGACTTACCGACTTCACCACCGCTTCCAAATGGGGCTTCCAGAATCCCGAAGTTAAAATGCTTTCAATCAACATCTGCCCGTTTGATGCATTCAAGATGGATTCCGTTTCCGTTATAGCAGACGCAAAACTCGCCCTTGAGGCAATTGATAAAGCGCTCGCGGGCGATTATACCGCCTCGTGGGGCGACGCAATCAAAGAAGCGAAAGATTCCTATACTGCAGAAGTTGACCGCAATTATTCCGTTGAACTTCCCGGCGCTCTTTCACAGACCAGAGCACTCGGCGAAATCAATAAAGCAATTGCTCCCGATTCAATAGCGGTCGGCTCCGCGGGCTCTCTTCCCGGCTGCCTGCAGAGGCTGTGGAGATCCACCGTGCCCGGCACCTATCATGTTGAATACGGTTTCTCCTGCATGGGTTATGAAGTATGCGGCGCCCTCGGCATCAAACTTGCCGAGCCCGACAAAGAAGTATATACAATGTGCGGCGACGGCTCTTTCGTGATGCTTCACTCCGAACTTTACACCGCCGTTATGGAAGGCGCAAAGATAAATGTAATGCTCTTTGACAACCAGGGCTGGGGCTGTATCGAAAACCTGCAGAATAATCAGGGCACAGATACTTTCGGCACCCGCTTCTGTGCGAGAAATCCCGAAACAGGTATGCTTGACGGCGACCTTGTTCTTATTGACTTCGCAAAGATTGCCGAAGGCTACGGCTGCAAAGCATACACGGTTGAAACCGTTGAGCAGCTTAAAGCGGCTCTTGAAGATTCCAAAAGACAGACCGTTCCCTGCCTGTTTGATATCAAGGTTGCCCACAAGAGTATGAGCGACGGATATGACGCCTGGTGGAGAGTCGGTGTTGCCGAAGTAAGCACAAGCCCCAGAGTACAGGCTGCTTACGAGGACCTTCAGGAAAACATCAGGAAAGCAAGATTATATTAAGCGGAGGAATCAATATGCTTAACAAAGATAAAGTAAAACTTGCCATTGCTCCCATAGCATGGACCAACGATGACCTTCCCGACCTCGGCGCGGAAAATACATTTGAGCAGTGCGTGAGCGAAATGGCTCTCAGCGGCTTCAAAGGCAGCGAAATCGGCAATAAATACCCCAAAGATGTTGCTACCCTCAAGCATAAACTCGATGTCAGAGGTCTGCAGATCTGCAACGCCTGGTTTTCATCACTCCTTCTCTCCGAAGGCTATGACGCAACCATCGAAGCATTCATCAAACACAGAGATTTCCTCTATGATCTCGGCGCAAGAGTAATCGGCGCATCCGAGCAGGGCAATTCAATTCAGGGCACAAGCAAGTCTATCTTCGGCGATAAGCCCGTATATACCGACGAAGAGTGGGAACTCATCAGAAAAGGTTTCAACGAGATGGGCCGTCTCGCAAAAGAGAAGGGTATGTACTTCACCGTTCATCATCATATGGGCACAGGTGTTCAGACCGAAGAAGAAATCGATAAACTTATGAGTATAACCGATCCCGACCTTGTTTATCTTCTTTATGATACCGGTCACCTTGCATTCAGCGGTGAAGACGCAATCGGCGTGCTTAAAAAGTATGCCAAGAGAATCAAGCATGTTCATCTTAAGAGCGTGCGCAAAGCCGTTATTGCCGAAGGTAAAGAAAAGGGCTGGAGTTTTCTTGACTGCGTCAGAGCAGGCTCGTTCACCGTGCCCGGTGACGGCGACTTCGATTTCACACCCGTTTTCGATATTCTCGATGAGAGCGGTTACGAGGGATGGATAGTCGTTGAGGCGGAGCAGGATCCGGCGAAGGCGAATCCGTATGAGTACGCATGTCTGGCGAGAAAGTATATCTTTGAAAAAACCTCTTTATAATTCGGTCGGGACATAAAAGGCGAAAAGCGAAAAGACAATAGAGTTAAAAAGGACTGCGAGTTAGTAACTTGCAGTCCTTGATTATAGTTTGGTTATGATTTGATATAAGGAATGTTTTGTTATTGTCTTTTCTCGGAGCCTTTGCTCATTCGCCGTATCCTGATACTGTCTTCATTCGCAAATGCTCCGTTTTCATCCTTTTCTGTCTCCTCCCTAAGTGCCACTCAAAAAGCAAGATTAAAAACAGATTGCATATTTTAGCACTCACCCCGTAGGGGTGCGGGTGTCCGGTGGACACCTTCGCGAAGCGAAAGCACCGACCGAACCGACAGGTGAGACCGGATATCATCCGCCCGCTACAAGGATATGCGGAGCATAATTATGCCTTCCCCTTGAGGGTGCGGGTCTCCGGTGGAGACCTCTGCCGAAGGCAGAAGCACCGACCGAGCCGACAGGTGAGACAGGTGCCTGTGAAACAGACGGATGAGGTGGAAAAAAACATAAGACAGGATATGCGTGAGCATAAACACCATCGGCGCTGTGCGCCCCTTCATTGCGCATTGCGCATTGCGAATTTCGAATTCAACACAAAAACCGCTGCACACGGCAGCGGTTTTTTGTTATTGTTTTTATCCTGCGTTTTCGGCGCTGTGGATTACGAGGGGCTCGTCACCGTCGTTTACGCAGGCGGCGTTTATGATAACCTTCTGCGCGCCGGCGTCGGAGGGCGTGTCATACATAGCGCCCATGAGCGTCTGCTCAACTATCGAGCGCAGACCTCTTGCGCCTGTCTTCTTTTCAACGGCCTTTTCCGCGATTGCTTCAAGCGCTCCGTTTTCAAACTCAAGTTCCACGCCGTCAAGGCGGAAGAGTTCGGTGTACTGCTTGATTATCGCGTTCTTGGGCTCGGTGAGTATTTTTACAAGAGCGTCTTTGTCAAGGTCTTTGAGCGTGGTTATAACGGGCAGTCTGCCTACAAGTTCGGGTATAAGGCCGAATCTTACAACATCCTGCTGTACGACCTTGCTTATCAGGTTTGCCTTCTCAAATTCCTTCTTACTCTTGACATCCGCCTCAAAGCCGACTGCTGAGCCGGACATACGCTTCTCAATTATCTGCTCTATGCCGTCAAAAGCGCCGCCGCAGATGAAGAGAATGTTGGTGGTGTCTATCTGTATAAATTCCTGCTGGGGGTGCTTTCTGCCGCCCTGCGGAGGCACATTGGCAACGGTGCCTTCCACTATTTTGAGCAGCGCCTGCTGCACGCCTTCGCCGCTTACATCCCTTGTGATTGAGGGATTTTCGCTCTTGCGCGCAATCTTGTCAAGCTCGTCAATGTAGATAATGCCGCGCTCTGCGCGCTCAATATCATAGTCGGCGGCCTGTATAAGGCGCAGAAGGATGTTTTCAACGTCTTCGCCCACATAGCCCGCCTCGGTGAGGGTGGTGGCGTCCGTGATGGCAAAGGGCACGTCGAGTATCCTCGCGAGCGTCTGTGCGAGCATAGTCTTACCTACACCCGTGGGGCCAAGCAGCAGCACATTGGACTTCTGAATTTCAACGTCCGTCGCCTTCATCGCCATAATGCGCTTATAGTGGTTGTAAACGGCAACGCTCAGCGTAATCTTCGCTTCGTCCTGCCCGATTACATACTCGTCAAGCTGTGCCTTTATTTCATGAGGCTTCGGCAGGGAGTCAAAGTCTTTTACTTTGCCTGCGCCGGAGTTTTTGTCATAAAACTCCTCGCCCAGAATGCTGTTGCACAGGGCTATGCATTCATCGCAGATATATACGCCGTCGCCTTCAATGAGTTTATTGACCTGGCTCTGACTTTTATGGCAGAAAGAGCAGGAGTGATTCTGAGTATAACGCTTATCGTCATCTCTCGGCATAGGGGAAATCTCCTTTATCTGTGTGCAATAACTTTGTCAACCAGTCCGTATTCTTTTGCCTCTTCGGCTGTAAGCCAGTTGTCTCTGTCCGTATCAAGGGCAATCTCGTCAAGCGATTTGCCTGTGTTTGCGGCGAGGATGGCATTGAGTTTCTCTTTGGTCCTCTGAATGTGAGCGGCGGCAATCTGCATATCGGTCGCCTGACCCTGCATTCCGCCCATGGGCTGGTGAATCATAATCTCGCTGTTGGGCAGGGCATATCTCTTGCCCTTGGTACCGCTTGAAAGCAGGAAGGCTCCCATTGAAGCCGCCATACCCATGCAGATGGTGGAAACATCGCATTTGATGTACTGAATGGTGTCATAGATAGCCATACCTGCGGTTACCGAGCCGCCGGGGCTGTTGATATAAAGGCTGATATCCTTGTCGGGGTCCTGGCTCTCAAGGTAGAGAAGCTGGGCAACCACAAGGCTCGCGGTCGCATCGTTTACTTCGTCTGAAAGGACAATGATTCTGTCATTGAGCAGCCTTGAAAAAATATCATAGGAGCGCTCACCGCGGTTGGTCTGCTCTACTACATAGGGAATAGGTAACATTTTACTGCCTCTTTTCATTTAGTTATTGCGGTAAATCCCCTTAAGGATTATTCCGCGTCTTCGTCTTTCTTTTCTTCTGCTTTTGCTTCGGGTGCTTTTGCTACAGCGGAGTCAATAACGAGTTTTGCCGCCTGCTGAATCTTAAGCTGGTTTGCGATAACGTCGGAAGCAACGATTTCCTTGATTTTTTCAACATCAAGGTCATAGTTTTCAGCCATCTTCTTATATTCTTCTTCAATCGCCTCGTCGTCGATGGTGATATTTTCGAGTTCGGCAATCTTTTCAACCGCAAGTTCGTATTTAACTTCGTTTACGGCTCTCTCGCGCATATTTGCCTTGAAGGTGTCAAGGTCCATGCCCATATACATGAGATAGGTCTCAAAGTCGAGGCCCTGCTGTGAAACTCTGTTTGCAAACTGCTGAACGCTCTCCTGAGCCTTGTTGTCATACATAACTTCGGGAATTTCGCCTTCGACATTGTCGCACAGAACGGCGATAACGGCATCCTCAAAGTCGCGCTGAGCATGCTCCTCTTTGTGAGCAAGCAGGTCGGCTTTTACGCCCTCTCTCATTTCGGCTACGGTGTCGTAATCCTGGTCCTTGGCAAACTCGTCATCAAGTTCGGGCAGCTGCTTAACCTTGATTTCCTTGAGTTTGATTTTGAAAACGGCGTCTTTGGAAGCGAGTTCTTCGGCATAGTTTTCGGGGAAGGTCACATTGATGTCAAACTCTTCGCCGATGCTGTGGCCGATAATCTGCTCCTCAAAGCCGGGTATGAACTGACCGCTGCCGATGGTGAGGTTGTAGTTTTCGCCTTTTCCGCCTTCAAAGGCTACTCCGTCAACAAAGCCTTCAAAGTCGATTACGGTGATGTCACCGTCCTGAACCGCTCTGTCATCAACATCAACGATTCTGGAGCCTCTGTCAAGCATAAAGTCGATTTCTCTGTCGATATCTTCTTCGCTTACGCTCACTTCAGCCTTCTCCGCCTCAAGACCCTTGTATGCCTTCACGGTGATTTCGGGTTTCACGGTTACCTTAACGGTGAAATTCGCGCCCTGCTCAACGTCCATATACTTGATATCAAGGTCTTTGGGCTGGTCAACGGGAGTGATGTCCGCTTCTTTATATGCGTTTTCAATCTCTTCGGGGAATATCGCTTCAAGAGCATCCTCATAGAAGAAATCTTTGCCGTAAAGTCTCTCTATCATCTGCCTGGGTGCTTTGCCCTTGCGGAAGCCGGGAATCTGGATGGACTTTCTGTTTTTCAGATATGATTTCTGAACAGCGGCCGCGAAATCCTCGGCAGAGACGGAAATCTCGATTGTGTAAATGTTGGTGTCGGTTTTGTTTGCTGAAACTAAACTCATTATTGTTTCCTCCGGTTAGTTAATTTACTTGATTGTCTGTGCCTGATTCGGGCACATAAGCGGGTATGAATCCGAGGTAATCCCCGGAAATCAGGCGAAAATCAATCCCGTCCTCATTCACGCCCGTGTAGGCGGTGAGGTGCGAATAGGAGTGAAGATGCCCGTAATAGCATCGCTTTATGCCTTCGTCCGTAAGCACGGAATATATGTCATCGCATCTGCGTTCTTTTGTGAGAGGGGGATAGTGCAGAAACACAACGGGCTCAAGCCCCGTCTGCTTTGCGGCGGCTATGCTTGCCCTCAGGCGGCCCGCCTCGCGCAGGATGATTTTTTTATCCTCATCCTTTTCCGCGTCGAAAAACCAGCCTCTGGTGCCGCATATTGCTATTGAGCCGCATTCGTAAGCGTTGTTGTGCAGTATGTTGAGCGTATCAAGCGAATGCTGCTTAAAGAAATCGTCCGCCTTTTTCTTTGTGGACCACCAGTAATCGTGGTTGCCCTTCATCAGAATCTTTCTGCCGGGCAGTGAGTTGAGAAATCTGAAATCCTCTAGCCCGTCTTCCATATTCATACACCAGGAAACATCGCCCGGGATTACCACCGTATCCTCCGGTTTCACGAGCGCGCGCCAGTTTTTCTCGAGCCGGATTTCATAGTCGTCCCAGCCGGAAAACACATTCATCGTTTTGCCCGTGGAGAAGGAGAGGTGAGTGTCCGCAATTACATAAAGTGACATTTTTCGTTTCCTTAAATATCAATCATGCCGAGCACGACTTTTTCCATTTCGGATTTCTCACAGCAGCCTGAAAATCTGATTTTCTTATCCTTGAGGCCCGCGAGGGGAGCGGGGCACTCAAGAGAAGTGATTTCGGCGAGTCTGTCAACCATTTCAAATTCGTCAAGGCCCTGCTGTCTGCCGTCAATCGCCTCAAGCACGGCGGCGCTGAATTTGAAGGGACTTGCCGTTGCCGCGATTACCGTGGGCGTGCAGTCGCCTGTGGCGGCGCGGTAGTTATTGTAAACAGTAACGGCAACTGCGGTGTGAGTGTCGCACAGGTAGCCTCTTTCTCTGAAATTCTCCGCTATGGTGCGCTTTGTGGCTTCATCGTCGCAGTATCCGGCGGCAAACACCTCTTTGATTTTAGCGAGAGTTTCGCCGTCAACCGTATATTTGCCTTCGCTTGCAAGCAGAGACATCCACTCTTTCACTTTTTCGCTGCCGGCTATTGAGTAAAGCAGACGCTCGAGGTTTGATGAAATAAGGATATCCATGGAAGGGGAGATGGTGGTGTAAAACTGCCTGTTTCTGTTGTAAACTCCCGTAGTGAGAAACTCGGTGAGCACAGAATTGCTGTTGGAAGCGCAGATGAGTTTCGCGACCGGCAGACCCATTCCCCTTGCGTAATATGCGGCAAGAATGTTGCCGAAGTTGCCCGTGGGCACGGTGATGTTTATCTTATCGCCGCACTTGATACTGCCGTCTTTTACGAGGTCGCAGTAGGCGGAGAAGTAATATACTATCTGCGGAGCGAGCCTGCCCCAGTTGATGGAGTTGGCGGATGAAAACGCCTTGCCGTGCGAGCGGAGAATATCACCGATTCTTTTATCGGTAAAGATTTTCTTTACTCCGTTTTGAGCATCGTCAAAGTTGCCTCTGATTGCGCTCACGGCAACGTTGCCGCCCTCCTGGGTGCACATCTGCAGTTTCTGCATCGCGCTCACGCCGTCGCTCGGGTAAAAGACGAGAATTCTTGTGTTTTCAACGTCTTTGAAGCCCTCGAGAGCCGCTTTGCCGGTGTCGCCTGAAGTTGCAACGAGTATAACCGTCTCAACGCCCTGTGCCACTTTGCTGTTTGCAACGGTCAGCAGGCGCGGGAGAATCTGCAGCGCCATATCCTTGAACGCGCAGGTCGGACCTTTGAAAAGTTCCAGAATGTATACTCCGTCGCTCAGCTTTGCAACGGGGGCGATTCTTTTATCCGAAAAGCCCGTTTCATAAGCGCCTCTTACGCAGGAATCAAGTTCTTCGGGGGTGAAATCGGTGAGAAATCTGCCGAGTATGTCTTTCGCTCTTTCTATATATCCTTTTTCTGAAAGCGCCGCGATTTCATCGAGCGTTACCGAAGGAATGCTCTCGGGCACGAAAAGCCCGCCGTCAGCGGATATGCCCTCGGAAATCGCCTTTGAAGCGCTGACTTTTACGGAAGGATCTCTGGTGCTGATATAGTTCATAAAGTCACCTTCTTGCATAAATCGGTTTATTATATCACGCCCGCATATATTTGTAAAGAAAAAAGATAACAAAAAACAACTTGTAAATGAGGCTGTGATGTATTATTATTGACTATAAGGGCGGCAATATGCCTCACCCGGAATAAGGAGGAAATACAATGCCTGTTTTTTTCGATGAAGAAAAAAAGATTTTCAAACTTGACACAGCCGGCTCGAGTTATATTTTTGAAATTTACGAGCAGGGCTACCTTGTTCACCTTTACTACGGCGCAAAGATACCCGACAGCAACGTGACATCCTTTGTTGACAGAGGCTTTTTCGCCTCCGAATGTCCCGTGAATATCAATATCGACAACCCCCGCTTTTCCCCCGATGTTTCACCGTTTGAGTTCCCGGGCGAAGGCTCGGGCGATTTCAGGTCGTCCGCAATCGCCGTGAGAAACGAAGAGGGCAACAACGTAACGGATATGCGCTATGTTTCCCATAAGATTTACCCCGGCAAGCCCGCGATTGAAGGCCTGCCCGCCCTGTTTGTAAATGATGAGAGCGAGGCGCAGACTCTTGAGGTGCTTGTGCGCGACAGTGTCACGGGCGTTGAGGCGGTGCTTTTCTACACCGTGTTTGAAAAATACAGCGCGATGACCAGAAGCGTGAAGGTCATCAATCCTACCGCCAAAACCGTGCGCATCGAAAGAATCATGAGCTGCTGCGTTGATTTTGCCACGCACGATTACGATATGATTACCCTCTACGGCAAGTGGCTCAAGGAAAGAAGCCTTGAGAGAGCGCCGCTCACCCACATAAAGCAGGGCGTAGCGAGCAAGAGAGGCTCGTCAAGCCATCATCACAATCCCTTTGCCGCCATTGTCGATCACGACTGCAACGAGGATTACGGCAGCGCCTACGGTTTTAACTTCGTTTACAGCGGCAACTTCGTCTTTGAGGCGGAGATTGACCCGTTTGCGGGCACACGCGCCGTGATGGGCATAAATCCGGAGGGCTTCGAGTGGACTCTCGAAAGCGGAGAATCATTCAGCGCGCCCGAAGTGGTTATGGTTTACTCGGATGCGGGTCTGGGCAAAATGAGCCGCACCTTCCACCGCCTTTATACCGATAACCTCATAAGAGGCAAATGGGCTCATATAAAACGCCCATTGCTCATAAACAACTGGGAAGCCACCGGTATGGATTTCACGGGTGACAAACTCGTCACCTTCGCCGAAAGGGCAAAGGAACTCGGCATAGATATGCTCGTTATGGACGACGGCTGGTTCGGCAGACGCGACGACGACACGAGTTCACTCGGCGACTGGATTGTAAATGAAGAAAAACTCGGCGGTCCACTCAACAAATTCATTGAGAGAATCAACGCTCTCGGCATTAAATTCGGCATCTGGTTTGAGCCCGAGATGGTCTCGCGTGACAGCGACCTTTACCGCGCGCACCCCGACTGGTGCATTCACGTGCCCCGCAGGGAAAAGAGCATCGCCAGAATGCAGTACGTACTTGATTTCGGCAGAAAAGAAGTGCGCGATTACATCTATTCGCTTATGTACGGCATCCTCTCCGCAAACAAGATTGACTATGTCAAATGGGATTTCAACCGCTATCTCTCCGAGGCGGGCTCGGCGGGCCTTCCCGCAGACAGGCAGAAGGAAACCTTCCACCGCTTCGTGCTCGGCACTTATGATATACTCAACCGCCTTACAACCGATTTCCCCGATATTCTGCTTGAGGGCTGCGCGAGCGGCGGCGGCAGATTTGATCCCGGTATGCTCTATTATTCCCCGCAGATATGGTGTAGCGACGATACCGACCCGATTGAGCGCCTGAGCATCCAGTTCGGCACCTCGCTCTGCTATCCCGCCTCCGCAATGGGCGCCCACGTTTCAGCCAGCAGGCGCGCGTGCCTTGAAACAAAAGGAAATATCGCCCTCTGGGGCACCTTCGGCTACGAGCTTGACCCCAACACCTTCACCGAAGAGGACAGGGAAACAGTTAAACTTCAGGTCAATGAATACCATAAGTATTACGATGTGATTCATTCGGGCGATTTATACCGCCTGATTACCCCCGATAAGAACGATTTCAGGGCCGCGTGGATGTTTGTCTCGCGCAATAAAGAGGCGGCTCTGGTCACAAGCGTTGTTATGAGGACTCCCGAGGACCGCGCCTTCTTCCTGAAACTCAAAGGTCTCGATCCGGATAAGTATTATGTGGAGGACGAGAGCGGAGAGGCCTATTCGGGCGCGCTGCTTATGAACGCCGGTCTCTGCCTCAATAATTACGGCAACGCGGACGGTGACTCGTTCAAGATTTATCTGCGCGCTTTGTAAAGTAAAACAACTTTACAAAATACGCAAAAATGTCCGTTTTTCACAGAAATCTTATATAATAAAAGAAAATTCAGCGCATAAAACCCGCTGCTTGTAATGTGATAATGCTTTACAAACGGCGGGCTTTCTGTTTGCTCTGAGCGGGTTTCCGCAACCTCCGGCACTCTGAAACAGGACCCGGAATTCGTCCGCAATATTCTTTAATGGCAAAATAAGCGTTGGAAATGACACGATTTGCCACTTCTGAGGAAGTTTTGCGGCGAAAATGCCGGGCACGGAAACTGCATTGTGTATTTCGCCGAATTTATTTGTGAAATTATTACAAATTTTAATGTAAAGCAAAAAACTTTTACATATTTATCAAGGCTTTGTCAGACCTGAAGCAGCAGAAAAATTAACAAATTCGGGCGCCGAAAATTAGAAAAATTTACAAAAATTTATTTGCCTATATATATATGTTGACAGCGGCGCTTTATATTAGTTATAATTCTCTTGAACATAAAGCGCACAGAGGGGGTAGTGCCCCCAAAAGCACTCAAGCCTCAGCGCAAAAGGTGTTCTTAATGGATTGACAGCGTGTCGTTTCAGCCGGTTTCCCGGCGGACGGCGTTGGCGAAGGCACAAAGGGAGGTCAGTCGCGGCGCGTGTCCGGGCGCACGGTTCCGGGCATGGTCAATCCGGAGCAACCTTAATGTATCTTAACCCGACAGGAGGTAAAAACCAGAATGAAAAAATCACTTCGCGTAATTTCTCTCATTCTCTCCGTAGTTCTTGTAATGAGTACCCTTACGGTAATGGGCTATGCCAGGGCTGATTACAAAGGCAACAACAGCACGTTGCTCAATCCCAACAATGCAAACGGATTGAAGTTTGACGATGTTGACACTGCCGTTTATTCTACGGAACAATACGCCACTATGGCGCTTGACAGGCTCGATCAGCTGCTTGCCGAGTTGAACCTCAACCTTGAGATTCCCATCATCGGCAACCTCAACTTAACGAGCATCGACAGCACCATAGCCAATGTCAAATCACTTTGGCAGGGCGTTTCAGGTCTTCTCAACTCACTGGGCGACGCTTCACTGCTTGACCTGAGCGCCATTCAGAACACTGCCAGAGCAAACGGCTCCGACCTGCAGGTTGTTTATGACCTGCTCGACCTTATCGGCGGCCTTGCTCCCATCGCCAGCCTCTATGTTAGCGGCCAAATCGATCTCGGCCTGTTAAACGGTCTGATTTCCGATTATGTCTTCAACATCAGAGAGCTTGTGTTCGGCCTTCTCTGCCAGCTTACCGGCCTTGCAGAAGGTCAGCAGCTCACCAACAACAAGGGCGTTGGTACTGAAGATTATGAATACTTTGATGTAAAAGCTATCCCCGTCAGATACACTCAGTATGACGGCACCAGAAGCCCGACCATCGTATTCCTTCAGGACCTTCTCAACAACCTTGTTCTCGGTAACTGGGAAAAACTGAATGACCGTTTCTACGGTATCACCACCGCAGATATCGGCTACGGCGTCAACAACAAGGGCTCATGGGTTGTATATGATGAATATATGTTCCGTGACGGCTCCGCATCCGGCGCTATAATCGATAAAACAACCAATCCGCTCGATCTTGAGCATTACGACTATTACGGCTGGGTACATCCCGACAGATGGGTAACCTTCGGTCTCGGCGATGCTATCAGAGTCGCAAAGAATTCTGCTGCTCCCGCTCCTTCCTATTCAAAAGTTGACGTAAGCAGATTCACCGGCGGTAACAACGGCCTCAATGTTTACAATATGGTTGAAGAACTTCTTCTTCAGGCATACAACGGCATCGCTGTTCCCGTTCTCAACAGAATCGTTGCAAGGTGGCTCAATGAGAAGTGCGGCTACACCTTCGACAGCAAATACACCGAAGAGTGGATGAGAGACGCCAACAACAATATTGTGACGGACGAGCAGGGCAACAACGTTCCCAACCCGTACTACGACTATATGTATATGGGCGAAGCTCCCGAAGAAGGCGCAAATTCCAACGAAGCCATCTTCAAGATCTTCAACGCGGGCAACATTCATGTTCCCTATGCAACAGTTGAGTATCCTTACACACTGTTTGTTGACGCGTTTAACCACAACGCCGTAAACTTTGTTGATAAAATCATCAAGTACACTTCCAAGTCTACTTCCGGTGATGTCACCACCTACACCTGGAAAGATTTCAACAGTGCCGGTGTTGAGATTGCTTCCTATAATCTTGAACTTATCGACGGTGACAAGAGCAACCTTTCTCAGAACGTCCAGAACCTTGTCAAGTTCATTCTCAAGGTTACCGGCAACGAGTTCTTCTCCAATTCTCTTGTCAACAGAGGAGAAGTTTATGATATAGACGAAATTGACCACCTTGAGTATCAGTCACTTATCGCTTATATCATCAGAAGCGTTATCAACGCCAGCGTTGACTGGATGTACATCCCCGACAATGCCGAAACCGAGACTATCGTCGGCGCGGGTCTTGAAGCATGCGCTCAGCTCGCATATCAGGATATTCCCCAGTTTACCTACACTCTTCCCAAGACCACAGACTTCAGCACCCTTGAGGCTTACAATGTGGCCGCTATCAAGGAAGCCCTCAGAATCCTGATGGATGTTGCGGTTTACAACATCAACGCCAACCTTGACGCCGAGTATGCAACCGCTCCCGGCGCATCAACCACCAACAACGGCACCACCAACAACACCGGTCTTCTTGCTTACCTCGGCAGCAACTCTTCTGTCGATTACACCAAGACCATCAGAGCACTTGCCGCATGGGGCGTAACCTTCTGGGCATCCACCAAACTTCCCGGCGCAAGCTCATACAGCTGTCTGCTTAACAGAGATTTCAACAGTGACAACTACGGCGGCGCTTACACCAACCTTACCGAAAACATGGTTTGGGAGGACCTTGATACCCTTCTTAACAGCATTATCCCCATCAAGGGCAACACCGCATGGCTCGCCACCGAAATCAACTCGCAGACTTATGTAGTTAAATCCCTTTTATTTGATTACATTATATATCCTCTCGTCAACAACCAGTGGCCCACTCTGCTGAAGCTTCTCTCCAGAAACGAGAACAACAACGCAGAATTCAAGGCATACGGTATTGAGAGAGTTATTATCAACCTTCTCAAGAGAATCTTCGATGTTCTCTTCCCGAACGTTTTCGCGGCAGACAAATTCGCTATCGATGACATTATCAATAACACCCTTCTTTCAAACATGGTATCCGACCTTCTTACTACTCTGTCGGCCACGCTGAGTGTACAGACCAGTAAGACCAACAAAGTTCCAATCTCCGGCAGAGGTAAGATTATAGCCGGCGTTGCTCTTCCCATCGTATGTAAGATTCTCGGTCTTGACAGCAGACAGGAGTTCGGCGAGCTTGAAAACTACATCCCGTCTGTTATCTTCCCCGACGGCAACAACAACTATAAATTCCAGGTTTTCAACGGCTCCACCGGTGTTAACACCAGTTACATGAACACCAGCGGCCGTGTTATCGACCATCTTTACACTTATAAGATTCTCACCGCGAAGTTCAAGGATGTTACCGCCTCAGGCGAAGGCACCAACCTCACCGGTCTTTCACAGAATGACCAGATTGCCGGCGATCCCGCAGATGTTACCATTCCCAATATTACCGCGGGCAAACTTCTCAGAGTAAGAATTACTTATAATGTTCTTGATGAGAGCGGTTCACCGCTTCAGGCAAAGAACGAAAACAATCAGCTTGCCGATCAGGTTCTTACGAGTGACAAGTACTGCTACGTTGTTGCCGATGAAGATGCGGCAAAGAGCGACAGCGATGCTATCGCCACCGCGAATATCGGCGGATTCATCGTGAAGTACGCTCCCGATATCTATCTTGACAGCGGCACCGGCCTTTCCGGCATCAACGATTACTCGATTGAAGTTAAGAATGACAGCGGCTCGGGCGGTCTGAGCATCGGCAACCTCAACGCATCCAGCCCCTGGATTGCAAAATCCACCGATGCCAAAGACATCTCGGTTGCCACTACCGAGCAGGGCGCTTCCTACTACCTGTATCCCTTCGATGCAGATACCACCAACTATACGAGAACCGCTTGGGAATATCAGAAAGATGAAGACGATGCCTATGTTCTTGACCAGTGGGGTCAGAGAATAAAGACCACCGAAATCATCGAAGACGGCAAGACCAATATTGCCGACAACGTTTACACCGTTTCTGTTCCCGTCGTCATCGAAGGCGGCTCCTCCGCCTCCATCCAGGTCAGAGTTCACCTGTATGACAGTTACGGCCTCGGTTCACTTGTAAACAACGTACTTAAGAAGAACTATTCTTACAACAGCGTCAGGACCACCGGTACAGACGCGGTTGACACCCTTGAAGCTGAACTTATTAAAGCAATCCAGTTCCTCTATCCTCCCAGAAGAAACGGCGCCACATTTGAAGCCGATTCTGTGGAAGACGGAACAAGCAAATTCCTCACTCTTTACAGAGCGCTTTACTCTGCAGAGCAGGGTCTTGACAATTACCTGCTTCCCGCCAGCGCGCAGGAACTCTGGAATGCTATTGAAGGCACAGCATCCGCTCCCGGCATGAAGCACAATTACAGCCGCGAGTCCTTCGTACGCAACGGCGTAACCCTCTATTACAGAGATTACCTTGAATATGATGAGACCGGTTATCAGTACTTCGGTCAGAGAAACTATGTTGCTCACTCATATAAGGTATATAAGAACGCCGTAAGCTACGCAAACGGCTTGCTTGACAAAGAGTGGAAGTATGTCAATTACACTCCCGAAGAGTTCGATGAACTTTCAGCCGAAGAACAGGCAGACGTAATTGAAGCCTTCCAGAATCAGGAGCCCGATATCATCACCCCGATTGAGTTCAGCTATGCAACCCATATGCTTACACTCACTTATAACAGGCTCCGTCCCTACACCGAAAACAGCAACTCCAAACTTCTCCTTGCAATCTCCACCTACGGCTCAGAAACCGGCGACTTCACCTCAGAGTCAGCCGCAAATTACGCCAGAGCGGTTGCCTTTGCAAATGCTTCCAAGACCAGCAACAACGCCGAACGTTACAACAAGGCGATGAGCAACCTCATAGAAGCGTGGAAAGGCCTTGAGCCCGGCGCAAATTATGACGATCTTGATGCGGCCGTTGAAGCAGCTCTTGAGATCTTCTCCGATCTCGGTATTGCCGATATGGCAGGCGACCTTGACCCTGACGCCCTTGCAACTCAGGACACTTACACTGCCGCTTCCATGGATGCTCTTGTTGCAGCATACGAGGCAGGCCGTACAGCGCTTGACGAGCTTTCCTACTCATTAGCCGAGCAGGATAAGGTTGATGAACTTGCAGACGCAATCACCACCGCAATCAACAACCTCGAAGATTATAATCCGGGCAGCGGCGGAGATGACGAAGATGAATTCTCATTCGGTGCTAACGATGAGTATTATGCAGAGGGTTGGCACGGTGAAGAATATGCGCCTTACATTGACGAAGATTATGCTTCTCAGGCTGAATTGGAAGAAGTATACATTGAGGATCTGGGAGACGTTGTTCCGGTCAGCGGCGTAGTATTCGGTCTTCCCTCAGGCGCGGAAACGGAAGCCGTTAACAGTATGTTTACTGTAACTGACGGTTACTTTGTAATTCTTCCTTACAGTATTGACCCCGACAATATCAGCGAAGATTATGCAAGTTCCGGCTCGGTTCTTCTCGTATTTGATAACAATGACGAGTTCCAGGGCGCATATATCCTTGCTCTCAGAGGCGACATTGACTCAAACGGCGCCTTTGATGACCTTGATATTGAGTGGGCAAGATTCGCCTTCGACAGCGACGGTGAAGACGGTTACGGTATCAAGTATTCAGAATGTGATGAACACAGATTAATTGCTGCAGCTGATATGAACGCCGACGGCGCTTTCGACGACCTTGATATTGAGTATCTGCTGTTCTATTTCGACGGTGCGACACTTGATCAGGTAACAGGAGAAATCTTTATCGAAGAATAATCTTTAAACGGTTTTAACAATCCGGCGGGCGCAACCCGCCCGCCGGCAAAGAATAAACACTTATAAGGAGGCAGAAATACAGATGTCAAATTTTAAGCGGATTTTAAGCGCTTTTATGGCTGTGTTGATGGTTCTCGGTATGTTCTCCTGCCTTTCCACCATCGGTTTTGCAGGTTCTACGGACCATTATGTTCACCACTCCGTAAAGACCACTGCGACCAACGATAACTGGGACAAGACATACGACCATGCTGGCGAAGACTATACCACATCACAGAACAACAACATAAAATTATACAGTGAGCTTACAACCCTGTATGGCAATGACTATAATGAGCCGTTCATTTATTACGGCATTCAGTTCTTTGAGCCTGCGACTGCAGCCGGCTCCGACACAATCGAGTATTCATATACCGATCCGGCAACAAATGAAGAAATCACATACTGGGCTCCCACCGACCATAAGGTTCAGCCCGGAGAGCCGCTTCTCGGCAGGTACTATTTCAAAACAAATGCATACATCGGTTCAATGCAGGCAAACTTTTTCTTCTCAAGAAAATTCTTTGATTTAGCACCGTCGCAGGCACAGACCTATACTGCATCATACGATTATCCGACAGATGCAACAGAAACTCTTTACACTCCCGACGGTCTTACCAACAAAACTTTCACCATTGCAGACGGCTCGGCTCACAATCCGAACGGTCCTTTCTACGCATCATTTGCTGAGCATGGTGTTGATGTATCCAACCCGAAAATCACTCTTGCCCGTGCTGCCAGAAAAGACGCGCAGTTAAAAGGAACGAAAAATCCTCCCAACTACGGTCTTTCATATGATACCACTTACGGTTGGGACGTAGCAGAGTATTACTGCACATATACATATCCGTCAGGAACTGCCAATGCAGAAAAACTCTGTATTCCCATTGATGAAAATGTTGACGAATATTTCGGTCAGTGGGTTGTTAAAGTCAGAACAACGTCTGAAGTAACATTCAAAGGAACTGCAAACGAAGGAACAGTTAACAATGTTACTCCCGGTACTGTAGGCTATGTCGGTTACGAAGAAGGCTATCAGAAGGGCATCAACAGTAACGCATCCAACGCAGTTCCCGTTGTTACCGACAGTTCCGCCAACATGTTAAAGACATCGGCAAAAGACCCCAGCGTTTTAGGTATTACTTACCATCTTGATACAGAAGATGCCAACCACATCTTCGTTATTGACAATGGTAGCACTCCCTCACAGGGCAACAACATTAAATTCTATGACGGCGAAACCGAACTGACCGATCTCCGCATGACAAATCAGACCGGTTCTTCCGTTGATATTTCCGGCAAGACTTATTCCAAAGACGGCCTCACCTTCGCAGGCTGGAAAGATGCAAACGGCAATACCGTTACCACAGTTGACGCTTCCTCAGGCGACGTAAGCGTTTACGCAAAATGGAACGCAGTTGCAACCTTCACCGCTCCCGATGCGAACCCCGCATGGACGAGCCAGACCCAGACCGTTGAAGCGGTTTCCGGAGCCACCTTTACCGCTCCTTCACCCGCTCCCACCAAGTCCGGTTCCGTATTCGCAGGCTGGTATGTACAGGGTGACGCAACCCAGACTCTTGTCACCTTCCCCGCAGCAGCAACTGCAAATACCACCTACGTTGCGAAATTCTCACAGCAGTACACAATCAGCTTCTATGACAGAGGCACATTGTTTGATACACAGACCGGCCTTGAAGGTGAAACAATCTCCTTCCCGACAGAGGCACAGCTTCTTCAGGCAAACTCCAATGACGGCTATACTCTTACCGGCTGGTCTCCCGCAGATACCGTAATCAACTCCACTACCAGCAGATATGATGCCGTATGGTCCGAAAAGGGCTACACCGTTTATTACAATACCGACGGCGCCGGCACCATTGCAAACGGCAACTTCGTATACGGTGCAACAATCACCGATCCTTCACCTGCTCCCACAAAGACAGGTTATCAGCTTGCAAGCTGGTCTTACTATGAAGACGCTGCATATTCGATTCCTTACAGCGGCGGCACAATGCCCGCAAAAGACCTTTATGCAAAGGCATCATGGACAGCAAACAGCTACCCCGTAACATTTACAGTTGACGGCGCGGAAGATACAAGCCTTGCAACAACCGCTGCTTATGACAGCAACATTACAATGCCTCAGCTTCCCACCAAAGCAGGTTACTATTATGAAAAATGGCTGCCCGATGACGGCTACAGAATGGACAGCACAAGCGGCAAAGCTTACTCCGTAACAGGTCAGGCAATGCCCCAGCAGGCAACATTCAAAAACGGCAACACCACCATTGACAGCCAGTACTTCAACACCGATGCAGCCGTTACCTTCCCGAGCGAAGCTGACGTTGCAGCACACGGCGGCATTCCCAACGGTATGACCTTCAAGGGTTGGAGCCGCGGCTCCGGCGCAAACGCAGTCTTCATTCCCAAGGAGAATGCGACCGATACCATGCCTCCCGAAGATACTGTTTACAGCGCAGTATTCGAAGGCACTCCGTACAACCTTACAATTTATGTTGACGGTGAACAGTACGGCGAAGTTCTGAGCGTAAACTACGGCGCAATTCTTCCTCTGCCCGAACTTGATCCTCCCACCGGTTACCATTGGGGTGATTGGCAGGGTGTTCCCGCAGACGGATTGATGCCCAACAGCGACCTCACCGTTTCAATCAATTCTGTTATTAACCAGTACTCCATCATCGTCAAAGACGGTGACACCGGTGCTGTTATTGACACCATCACCGACGACTACAACGCACCTATTACCGCTCCCGCACTGAGCACTTATGATAAGACGGGCTTCACCACTAACAGTTACAGCAAGGCATGGCCCGCAACAATGCCTCTTGACGGCGACGAGATTAGCGTTCTCTACACCAGAAACGATTATAAGATCAAGTACAACCTCGGTCTCGGCCTTGATCCCGTTGAGGTTTCCTATGCATATGAGGCACCTATCGCCGAATATGTACCCACAACAGAAGGCTATACCTTCGACAGCTGGAATCCCACAGTTCCCTCCACCATGCCCGCAGCGTCACAGGCAAATGCGGTTGCATTCGAAACCACTGCTGTATGGAACATCCATAAGTGGACAATCGAATATCAGACAAAACAGGAAGGCGGCACATACGGCAGATACGGTACTGTTGAAACCAACGTTGAATACGGCAGTGCCATCCAGCTCAGAGGCAAGAAGACTGAGACCGGTTACACCTACTCCGACTGGTCCGCTTCACCTGATACTTATGTAGCACCTCCCGCAAATATGCCCGACAGCGACCTTGTTCTGTATTCAACAGGTACAAAGAACACTTATGTTGATAAGTGGTTCGATCTCGGCGCGGATCCCGCAACCGATGAGCCTTATCACACTGCAACAGTTGCTTACGGCGATACCATTCCTACCGTAGCTCTTCCCGAGCATGCAGGTCAGGTTGAGCCTTACTGGGAGGCAAATGTAACCGTTACCAACAACATTCAGCCCGACGAAGCGGTTATCTTCGTTTACAAGTCAACCGCAGGTCAGGTTAACTACAGCCTTGTTTACAGCGTACAGCAGCTTAACGGCAGCTATGTTGACGAAGAGCCCATTATCCTCACAGCAACAGCAGGCAGCACAGTTTCCTCCGTTCCTTATCAGACCAGAGAAGGCTTCACCTGCAATGCACAGGGCACCGATGCAACCATCGTTGTAGCAGGCGACGGCAGCTCCGTAATGCATGTTAAACTTGATCGTGCATCCTTCAACATCATCGTTAAAGTTGACGGCCTTGCAGATCAGAGCACAGCTTATCTCTACGGCGAAGCAATCAGCGAGCCCGCTGCTCCCACAGTTGAAGGCAAGACCTTCAAGACCTGGAAGTACACTAAGGGTGCCACCACTCAGGTCATCTCCTTCCCGGCAACGATGCCCGCTTATGACATCACCGCCACCGCTCAGTTTGATGACAACAGCTACACCCTTACTGCTTATGTTGACTACCTTGACGGCAACGGCTTCGTTCCCTTCAGAACAGTAAGCTATACTCACGGACAGACTATTGCCACTGTTGCCAACCAGAACAAAGAGTACTATGATTTCACCGGCTGGAAGACCACTTCCGCTCTTGAAACCGATTATGTATTCGGTACTCCCGCAACAGGCGATGTTGACATTTACGCATCCTTCACTCCCAAAGAGTACACCCTTATCTTCAAGAAGATGGTAAACAGTGAAGACCAGGGTCAGTTTGATTCAGTCACCGCGAAATACGGCGCAGAAATCACCTATCCCGCAGCTCCTCCGGTAGCAGGTAACTCCTTCACAGGCTGGTCTGCAGAGTATGCAACCATGCCCGGCGGCGGCGGCACCGTATATGCTTACTACGGCAGAGTACAGAGGACTCTTACCTTCGATGTTGACGGTAAGACCACAGTTCAGAAGTACTACATGGGCGACACCATCGTTCCCATTGACAATCCCTCCAAGACCGGTTATGTGTTCAACGGCTGGAATCCCGCACTTCCCGATCCTCTTGTAATGCCCGATGAAAACCTTACCGTATCCGCCACATGGAGACTCGGCACATTCACCGTAACATTCATTGCGAACCCCGAGGATGTTGAAAACACAACCACCACATCTCAGGTTCAGTTTAACGATGAGTTCAATGCTCCCGAAAGCGTAGCCGACAGAGAAGGCTTCAACTTCGTCGGCTGGAAAGTTCAGGGTACACAAGGTTCCAACACCGTGACCTTCCCGTACAAACTTGAAACCGAAGGCATCACCTTCGTAGGCGTATGGTCACAGGATCTTTCCGCAAAACTCGTTCAGAATGTTCAGCGCGCAGCAGATCCCAAGTACTATCAGCTTGGTGAAACCGATTACACCGTAACCATCAAGACGAAGGCTCTCAAGCTTCACATCACCGATGGTACTACCACCTGGACTTACAGCAAGCCCACATTCTACAATGCTCCCGAAGTCAGCGGCATTAAGTCAATCACTTACAACGATCAGACCGGCGAGGAAATCTGGGTAATCTCCGCAGCACTTGCCGCAGGCGAAGATCTGTACAAAGCATATATCACTACTATGGACTTCACCCCGTATGATCCCAGCACTGGTTACGTCTTCAGCGTAATCTATGATGAGAGAGATGCTCAGACCATAGCAACCGAGTGCACACTTAATAGTGTAGAAAGCACAGCGTTTGAAGAAGGCACCTACAAACTTGTCCGCGGCAACTATGTAACATGGACCGTAACTACAACCAAGAACGTAACCTGGCTCAAGTTCGACTATGATTACACTTCAACCAAGGACGAAGTTACCAAGAGCTACAGCGTACTCTACAAGAGAGGCGCACAGGCGAGCGACAATCTCACCATCACCGAGAATGAGAACAACCTCGTCTGGGTCATCAGAACGGCTGTTACTTACACAACCTCCGATCAGAGAGTAACTCAGAACTGGAAACTGTCCTACAAGACAGGTGCCACCTCCGATTACATCGCTGTAAACGAGGCAAGTCCCGTTCAGCTTATCGTCTGCCGCAACGACGACGCTATGACTGATTCTTCACCCAATTACGACAAGTATACAATCGTAAGCGCCAAATCGGCAGTTGAAGGCTCAGTGAAACTCGGCACACGCAGCGACGTCGAAATCGTAACCACCGACGACTGTAACTATGTCCGTATCACTGTTGACGGCAAGAGCGCAACCTTCCAGCGCACCAGCGCCAATACCAAAGTCACCACAGACGGTATGGATCAGGGTCTCATCAAGTGGACGATCTACTACAAGTTCGCTCCCAAGAGCGGTGCAGGCCAGTATGAAGTAACCTGTAACGCCCGCGGCCCGAGATGGGACGGCGCAGAATCCTTCAACATCGTTGTTACTGCGTAATCAGTCTGACAACAGCATAACAACATAACACGCGCCCCGGACAGTTTGACTGCTCCGGGGCGCTTTCCCTTTGGTCGGTCGTAGCAATAAGCGCGAAAAACGAAAAAACAAATTATAAAGGAGTACGGGTTTTGCACTCGTACTTCTTTTCTTTATGTGTTCTGATTTGAATAAGGAATAGTTGATTATTGTTTTTTCTCAACGCCTTTATTCGCTCGCCGTACCTTAGTACTGTCTTCGCTCATAAATGAAAACTAAGACCGTCAGAAACACAGTCGTCTCACTCGCTTTTTCACTTCGTGATACTCCTTGTTTCTTCCTTTCACCGCCTCGCTTCATCGTCTGACGGACCCGTCCCCCTTTGTCACTTCGTGACATTTCCCCCACACTGTGGGGGAATCTTCCACAGGCAGCGCTTCGTCGGTTCGACACCGTATCCCGATACTGTCTTCAGTCGAAAATACGCCGTTTTCATCCTTTTCTGTTCCCTCCCTGAGTGCCGCTCAGGAAGCAACATCAAAAACGGATTGTATTTTAAATAAACTCTCCGTAGGGAACGACGTCCCGGCGTTCCGACCGTGCCGCAGGCGCGGAGTTTAGAAGTGAACCAAACATAATAATTGTCATTCCGAGCTTGTCGAGGAATCTGCACATAGATCCTTCGACTCGCTCTGCAACCCCTCAGAAACATAGTCGCCCTGCTCACTGGTTCGTTTCGCAGTTCTCCTTGTTTCTTCATCTCAGCGTAACGCCTTTATCTGCCACAGGCAGCGGCGTTACGCTTCGACCCAGGATGACACAAGTGTTAATGCATACCCCGTAGGGGTGCGGGTGTCCGGCGGACACCTCTGCCGCAGGCAGAAGCACCGACCGAACCGACAGGTGAGACCGGATATCATCCGCCCGCCAAAAAGGATATGCGTGAGCATCAATGTAGGGAACGTCGTTTCGGTGTTCCGTCCGTGCCGCAGGCACGAAAATGCCTTCCCCTCAAGGGGAAGGCTTATCATCGGCGCCCTGCGCCCCTCAATTCTGCATTCTTAATTCTGCATTCCGCATTGCGAATTGGCACAATTATCACCAACCGAAATTTGCAATATCGAAATATGATGTAAACTATGCCGAATTTTCGTTTTGGGGTGAAATATCGCTTGCAAAATCCCCATATATAATGTAATATATATTTGTTCGCGGCAACCGTACGGTTGCTTTGATTTTTGTCCGGCAATCAATTACCTGCCCGGGCTCTTCCGGATGCGTGCAAAACGCCTTCGCCGTGATTAATCCGGCCGGTGAAAACCCGGTGAGCGTGGCAGAAAATCCCCCTCAGAACCGCCTTTTCCCTCCAAAAGGGTTAAAAAGCGGTTACAGTTTGCTTACAAAATTGTTAAAAAAATGTAAATTATTGCTTGACATATAGACATTTCAATGTTAGAATAAGGTGATTATAATTGGATATTAGTCTGTGCCTGCCCGGATAACAGGCACCGATTGTATTCGGTTGCTCACAAATTCAATGCAGAAATGCAATGTTTCAAAGGAGGAAATTGCATGAAAACATTTAAAACTTTTGCGAAGAAACCTTTAGCAGTTCTTCTGGCTGTCATTATGGTGGTCGGAAGCATTTCGGTTATCGCAATGGCAGTCGATGAACCCACAGGCAATGCTGAATTCATAGCCAATTTCAAGGTTTATGATGAAGACTCTGAGAGTTACAGCATTGATGATTCAGCCAATGGTATTGAATATGCAGGGCCCGGTGACAAGGTTAAAGTCGAGTTAAGACTTGCCACGGACTTTACTGTATGTGATATGGGCTTTATTTTCAAGTTTGATAAAGATGTTTTTGATTACGCCTGGTCCTATAATGGCTGGGAAGATGACTTCGAAGATTATTTTGAAGAAGTGGATGACGGCACATATAATGTTCCAGATCTTAACTCCAACTATAATAGAAGCCAGTCCTTTATGTATGAGGAAGCCACTCACTTTGAAAATATAGAAAGCACAGGAGTAAGTGCAAGTGAATTCACCAATATGGGCGGCATCTATTTTATCTTGATGAAGAAGAGTCAGGATAGATATCGTCATCAGTATGGTACTTTTACGCCTGTAGAAGGTCAGAGTGTTCCTACATTTTCAGATCATGAGCTTATCTGCTCAACTTACCTTATTGTTAAGCAGGATGTTCAGCTTAGTGATGTCGGTGAGTTCATTCTCGTTGAGCCGGCAACTAAAACGCTTTCAAAAGGCGGAGCAAACACTTATCTCTATAATGAGATGACATTGTATGACGCTGATAGAAACGAGGAGTGGGCAGCTGCCACTTATAATTTCAATTTGACAGGCGTTTCCGAAGCCCTTATGTTCGGCGGTAGCATTCGTGCATATACTATAAACGGCTACGGCTATTATCCCGGTGCAACCCAGGATGATCCCCGGGAGACCGAGCGCGACTTCTATGCGGAATACGGTGCTACATATGCCGAGGCCAAAGAAGCCGATCCCAATAACGCTATTCCCGATCCCACACCCGTGAGTGACGACTACACCTTCTTAGGCTGGTCTACAGAACTTCCGACAATCACCGACGGCAGTACTGCTGCTCCGACCGATGAAAACGGCAGACCTGTTTACGGCGGCGATTACAGCAAAATGCTCACAGAAGCACAGCTTAACGAGATTAAGTATCTCGGTTTTGACAGCGAAGAAGTACCCGTTTCAAAACTCTATGCAGTATACACCGCAGCTGACACCTCTTATACTGTAAATGTCAAGGATCCTCAGGGCGACGATTATGCCGACGGCTCCAAGTCGGGCATCGCAGGTTATATCGGTGAGCAGATAGCAATCACTGCTGATGCTCTTCCCGACGGCGTTTCACTTCCCGAAGGCACTGAAATAGACGCTATCTCTCCCGCAACTCTTACTCTCGGCGCAGATGAAACCGCCAATGTCATCACCATCACCACAAAAGTTAAGACCTTCACTGTAACATGGAAAGAAAACGCTGATGACACTGACAGCCTTAAAGAGATAACGGTTGATTACGGCACCGATTTGACTGATACAAACAACCAGGATTATGCAGATCCCGATCTGAAGTATCTCGATAAAACTTCCGATAACTTCGGTACATATGTATCCAAGTGGACCGATCATCCCACCTCTGTAACGAGTAATGTAGTTCTCACACCCGCAGAGTATTCACCTCTTCCCGTAAAGGTCATCTATGACAACAAAGACCGGGCAGGACACGTTGGTAAATTTGACACCAACGGCGAAAACCCGCTCGAGTCAAGTGTTAATTACGGCACAGCCATCAGCGCTGCATTCACCGATACTCTTAAGGCTCCCGAAGGCTATATGTTCGCTTCCAACGGCGCAGAATACCTTGAGCCCGACGCAACGGACTACACTGCGGTTGCCAATCTCAGCAGCCTTCCCGCAAATGTCAATAAAGACAATTACGAGATCGTAGTTGATAACGATACTCTTACCGTCAACATTTACCCCGTATTTGAGATTATGGACGGTAACGTAGTATTCAACGCAAACGGCGGTAAGTTCGATACTTCCGTATCCTCCGATCCCGATGCGCTTTCATACGATCTTAATTACGGCGATACTTACACAATTCCCGATGCTGATGATTTCAGCCAGAAAAAGACCGATGATAATGGTGCATCCTACTATGACTTCATCGGCTGGAACACCGATCAGAACGCGACAGAAGCAATCTCAGTTTCCGGCACATTTAAGCCCGAAACAGACGACGCAACCGAAACCTACTATGCAGTTTGGAAAGACAACAGAATTACTGTTACCTTCGTAGGCAAGGGCGGCAACACCGATGTCGTCAAGACCTTCAAGAGAAACCTTGTTGACGGCAAGTATACTCTTACCGATGATGATATGCCCGCAGCCGATGCTGTTCAGACAGATGAAGGTGAGACTTGGGTATGGGATATCGATAACAACGAACTCACATCCAATACCACAATCGCCGGTCACTCTGTATATGATGTGAAATACAGCTGGACCGATGCTTCCGGCAACGCCCAGAACGCAAATGACGGACCTCGTCCGGCAAGTGATGAATTCACTGCACTGGCTGCTCCTGAGTTTGACAGCACCAAATATGAGTTCAAGGGCTGGTACAAAGACAGCATCCGTGAAGGCGATCCCGATTATGCACCCGGTGCACCTATCACAATGCCTGCCGAGGCTCTCAACCTCGTCGGTCAGATAGTTCCTCAGACCTTCAAGATTACCTATAAAGTAAGCGGCGCAGGCTACAACTCCGCAGATACATACGCTGAAGAAAACTATGCTTACAATGACGATGTTACTCCTTATGCCGAGCCTGCGGCTATCGACGGTTACACCTGGAGCGGTTGGTCAGATATTCCCGAAAAGCTGCCTAACTATGCTGTTACAGTAACAGGCACCTTCACTCCCAAGCAGTACTCCATAGTTTATGTTGATCCCGATGGTCACCTTGTAAAGGCAATCACCCAGGATTATGACACCCCAATCAGTGAGGGTGCTCCCGATATTGATAATAACTGGCATACTCCTGCACTGACCTACACAGGCTGGGATTACGAACTTCCCGAAAAGATGCCTCTGTTTGCCGACACCGACACCTTCGAGGTTGACGGCGTAACCTACACCGGCGTTAAGGTATCTCCCGTATCCCGTCCGAACGAGAAAGTAACGGTTTACTTCGAGCACATTGACGGTGAAAAGGATTCCCTTGAGGATTATCCCGGCAGCCCGCTGAATGAGAGTGATATTCCCGCTTTCAGAGGCACAGATATCAAAGACGGCTATGATGTAGCATGGGATCAGACTCTCACCGTATTCCCCGATACTGAAACCACAATCAAGGCTGTTCAGACACCCAAGAAGGTCAATGTTACTATTGATACGGGCGACAGCTCAACAACCACTTCCACTCAGGTTGATTACAACGCTAAGATTGATAAGCCTTCAGATCCCACCAACCCGAATTACCCCGACTTTGAAGGCTGGTATCTGCCCGACGGCACACCGTTCGATTTCGATCAGCCCATCGATCAGATAGGTTCCTACACTGAAGATCTTACCATCACCGCGGTTTACAGCATAACCGATACTTACTATCAGGCTACCGGTGTTGACACCGCTACCGGTGAATTCACCTACACTGCAGATAAGACTTTCAAGAACTACAGCAACAAGACCGACGATGATTCCTACACCGCTCCGACTGTTGATGATATTCTTAAGATGGAAGGCTTCACCGCTAAGTTCTGGAGTCTTGATAAGTCAACAGAAATTGTTCCCGACGGAAACTTCGCAGCAACCTCAAGAGAGTTCTACCCCGTTTACGAGATTAATAAGCACACTGTTACTTACGTAAACGAAGGTGCCGATTATAAGGTATTTACTGATGTTCCCTTCGCAGGCGATGTTCCCAGACCCGACGCCGATCCCACAAGCGCGGATCCCGAGCTTGTATTCGCAGGCTGGAAAGACGCAAAAGGCAATGCACCCGGCGACTATGCTTCAATGCCCGATGAGGATCTGACCTTCACCGCTCAGTATGTTGTTCCCGGTGCAGACTACACTATCACTTACTATGACCGCGAAGGCAATGTATACAAGACCTTTGTTGTACATTCCGGCGATCCGATAACCGATGAATACATTCCCGATGATCCCACAAGATTCGGCTTCGTATTCAAGGGTTGGGATCCTGAGATTCCCGATGTAATGCCCGAAGAGAATCTTGAGTTCAACGCCAAGTGGGAAATCGATCCCAAGTTCGTTGCTCTCGTAATCGGCGGCGTGGTTGTATCCGGCGCAGTTGTCGGCGGCGTTGCAGCAGCTAACACTGCTCTCATCACCGGCGCGGTTATCGCAGGCGGCGCTCTGGTAATCGGCGGTATCGTTCTTGCCGAGCACACCTACAAAGTAACCTACATCGTTGACGGTGAAGTTTACAGAACATTCTACATCGTAGAAGGCACCAAGATCATCGTTCCGAAGGATCCCACTAAGGACGGCGCAACCTTCGAAGGCTGGACTCCCGAGATTCCCGAGAAGATGCCCGCAAATGATCTTACCTTCAGCGCAACCTGGTCCACCGACAAGGCCGATGACGGCGCAGCACCTGTTGACAGCCTGATTCCCGATACCGGTTCTGCAACAGCAGGTCTCGCGGCATTCGCAGTAATCTCCTCTGCAGCCGCAGCCGCATATGTCATCACCCGCAGAAAAAAGGAAGACTGATTCCTTAACGGTCGACCGCAATAAATAAACTTAATGCCCATCGCCGAAAGGCGGTGGGCATAGTTTATTGCAGCATATAAAAAAAGACTGCGGAGGATAAATCCGCAGCCCTTTTTGTTTTATTATTTATCAAACTTTTCTTTCAGTTTTTCATAAACCTCGTCCGGAATTTCCGGGTTGCCTTTTGAATAACTCGGTATGCATCTGTATTCCGGGTTCTTCGGGTCTGTGCAGGTGGTATCGTTTCTCCATTTTTCTCTTTCGTCCGGATTTCTGAGGTTTGGGATGTCTTTCGGCACTCCGCCTTCGAGCACGGAGTAATAGGCAAACATACCGGGCAGAAACATATCCATCGCCTCATACACATCCACTATGTCGGTGTTTCTGTTGCCCTTGATGCGCTGAACGAAATTAAACATCACATACACATCGCTGCCGCCGTGACCTGCGCCCTGCGAAAAATCGGAGAGGCTGTCCTTTGTTTCAATCTGCTCCGCTTCGCCGTCGTTTGCGCCTTCGGCGGAGTCGAGGTTAGCGTAGAGCGTGCCCGTGCCGCCCGCTTCGGCGTCCTCTCTCGCGCTTTCAAGCCTGCCCATTGAGCCGTAAACCGTGTACCATACCGAATTCTTGGAGGGACCTACGCCGTGCAGACTTTTGAGAATCGCTCCGTTTTCGAGCGTTACGAGTTCCGCGCCGAATGCTCCCGCCTTTGCGCCCATTCTGTACATACGGGCGTTGAAGGGAGCCTCAAAGCCTGTCACCTTAACGGGTCTGAGTCCCGTGATGTGAATCAGCGGGCCGAGCGAGTGCGTGCAGTAATAGAATGCGCTCATCGTGTTGCGCCAGTGCATCGGATCGCACAGGGTGTATCTGTGCCAGCCGTCTTCGCAGTTGTGCATATATTCGCCTTCGCCGTATTCAAAGGTGCCGAGTTTGCCCTGCCTGTAGAGTTTGCGCATCTTCTTGGGCGCGGGCATATAGCAGTAGTTTTCGGCATAGGCGTAAATCTTGCCCGTCTTCTCCGCGGTCTCAATAAGTTCAACCGCCTCTTTCATATTCTGAACGGGCAGCACTTCCGAGATAACGTTTTTGCCCGCCTGCATCACCTTTACTGCAAAGGGCGCGTGCTCGTTAGCGTAATTCGCGAGGCACACGGCATCCATATCGTGCTTTATGAATTCGTCAAAGTCCGTGTACAGCGCGATGTTTTTATCCGCAAACTGCTCTTTTATATCATTGAGCCTGTCTTCGTTGAAATCGCACACCGCAACAAGTTCGGCATCGTCAAACTCCTTACAGTATTCCATAAACGTTTTGCCTCTCGCCGCGCCGAAAACACCGAATTTGATTTTCTGTGTCAGCCCTTTTCTGCGTATTACCTTATACGGCGAGCCGTCCTCGTAAACCATCTGCACTTCGTCTATGCCGTATTCCTCGAGCACGGCGTTCCAGCGGTTTTCCATATTCATATCATATTCAACCGGGAGAAAGCCTGCCGTGAGGTAGGATTTGACAGCGCCCTTGCGCCACTCATCGGTTGTAAGGGATATGTAGTCAACGCCTTCTGCCGCGAGTTTCTTTAAGGTGATTGCGCTGAGATACTTACTCAGTTTTCTGCCCCTGAAATCGGTGCGTATGCCCACCATGTGCATATCGCCCGCGTTTCTGTCAAGAAACTTGAAAGCGGTCACGGTGCCTATGTGTTCGCCGTTGTAATCAAGGAAGAACACATCTTTATACGGGTCGATATCGTCCCAAGAGGTAATGGCGTCGTCAAAGGCGGCGTCTGTCGCGTCATCGCCGACAAGCCCGTTTTTGCATATTTCAACCCAGGCGGCTTTATCCTCTTCGCCCTTGTAGTTTGAAATTGAATATCCGTCGGGAAGCGGCGGGTCGTCAATCGGAGTGCCGGGAAACCAATACATTTTAAGCTGAGCCATAAACACATCTCCTCTGTATGACAGATTACATTTTAATGTTATCACAACACCTCTGCGATTTCAATGATAAGCGTGAGAAAGGGCATAAAATTATTGACAAAAATAAGCAAACAATCTATAATGATAGCCTAAGCCGGTGTGGCGGAATAGGCAGACGCAAGGGACTTAAAATCCCTCGGTGGCAACATCGTACCGGTTCGACCCCGGTCACCGGCACCACCCGCCGCGGACAGTTAAGTCCGCGGCGCCTTTTCATTTGCAAATAAATCTATTGAAACATACGCCTTGATGTGCTATACTTCTTATGAAGAAAAAACAGGAGGTCATTATTATGGGTCTGTTTTCCAAAATACTCGGCGGCGGCGAAAACGCCGACAAAGCCGAGCAGATGGCAAAAGATTTGCTCAAAGGCATTATGAACGGCGCGGTTTCCGCCGAAAAGAAAGACGAGCAGCAGCCTCAGCAGAGCGCGCCCTCATCTTACGCCCCCACGCAGGGTAAGCCGAAGCAGGGCTTTTCGTGGGGCGACGTGAAACCCGACGAAGAAAACCAGTTTGATTATCCCGGCCCCTATTACGAATATTTCAAAAAGATTTACTCCGAGGAATTCCCCGGCTACGACCTTCGGTGCGAGGTTGTCAATGAAGGCGCAAGGGCGGCAATAGCCTTTATTTCCGATGACAGAACCGCTCTTATGGTAGAACTCGTTTCCGAAAACTCCACCGCCGACAAACTCCGCAGAAGATGCAAGGCCAACGGCATCCCATATCTCCGTTTCTATCACAATCATCACGGCTGGTGGAACACCCGCGCTTATGTAGTTGAGCGCACCCGCAAGGCGCTGGGCGCCTGATAATTTCACATAAAACAGAAAGAGAATGCTTTGCGCCTGCGGCGGACCCGGCACGGACTTTTCAGAGTGCTTCGCAGGCAGTGTGCCCGTGTACGGTCCCGTACATTCAGGGTAATTAACCCTGGATTTAATTTCTTCTCTTTCTGTTTTTATTTTATCTGATAAAAGGTAAACGCCATGTCAATGCTCGATTCCCTTTCCGAAAGAGAAATGTGGGAAAGGTTTTATTCTTACAAATCAACGCTTAAATCTTCGCCGTATTTTGCAGATGAGCTGCGCGCTTTTATTGACGGCGTGGAGTACCTGCCCGTGTGTGAAACGATAAACGGCGGCGGGGAGTTTCCTCTGCCGCGCAAAATGATGATAAGCAAACTCAGCACGCAGAAAAAGAGGACCGTCTATGTTTATCCCGACAGGGAAAATATGGTGCTCAAAATGCTCACTTTTATGCTCCTGCGAAAGTACGACAGCCTGTTTGCCTCAAACCTCTATTCCTTCCGCCCGCACCGCAGCGCGAAGGATGCCGTGCGCTTTCTGAGGAAAGAAGTCGCGGGCAAAAACCTGTATTACTACAAAGCGGATATTCACGATTATTTCAACAGCATTCCCGTGCCCGCTCTCTTGCCTGTGCTTAAAGACGTGACGCAGGATGACCCGAAACTTTATACCTTCCTCGAAAAACTGCTCACGGAGGAGCGCGTGCTTGACGGCGGCAAAGAAATCACCGAGCGCAAGGGAATAATGGCGGGCACGCCGCTCTCATCCTTCTATGCCAATCTCTACCTCTGTGACCTCGATGCTCATTTTGAAAAGGCGGGCATCACATACGCCAGATACTCCGATGATATTATCGTTTTTGCCGCCGCGCCTGAGGAGAGCGAAGCAAACGCGCGGTTTATACGCTCTTTTCTTGCGGAAAAGGGGCTTGAAATCAACCCCGAAAAAGAGTATTCGGGTACTACGGACGACGGCTGGACTTTTCTCGGCTTTGAGATGCGCGGCGACACGGTGGATATTTCGCCCGTCACCTTAAAAAAACTCAAAAATAAAATGCGCCGCAAAAGGGATGCCCTTCACCGCTGGCAAAAGCGAAATGACGCGGGCGGCGAGAGCGCGGCAAAAGCGTTTATCAGAGTGTTCAACCGCAAACTCCTCGAGAGCCCCGAGGGTAATGAACTGAGCTGGAGTTACTGGTTTTTCTCAGTTATCAACACAGATAAAAGCCTTCGCGAAATCGACGCCTACGCGCAGGACTGCATCAGATATCTCGTGAGCGGCTCTCACCGCAAATCCCGCTTCAACGTGCGGTATGAGGATATGAAAAAACTCGGCTACAAAAACCTTGTGCACGAATACTACGCGTTTACGGAAGATAATAACGAATAAAAACAACTGCCGGTCTGTCAAGACCGGCAGTTTTATGTATTTACTGTATTTATATCACATAATATTCCGCGAGGGTTTCCGTCAGAGCGCGGCACACTCCCGTGAACAGATGCTCTTCATAGGGCACTTTATCCATCAGCGTCACATTTGCGCCCGAGGTGCTTTCAACGGAGGGAAACACCTTGTGCCCTTCGCCGTTTGCCCTCACTTCGTCCGTTTCGGTTACGCCCGAGTTCGCTATCAGTTTATCCATAGCCCTGCTGAGTTCGGCAATCTCGGCGTCCGCTTCTTTCGCGAGGTAATTGAGCAGATACACTTTGTCCTCCGACGGCAGTTTGTAGATATAGTTCTGCGTTTTGCTGAGTTCCTCCTGCCAGCGTCTGAGTTTCGCCCTCTCTTCCGCTATGGTGAAGGTCCTGTTTTTGCCATCCGCGTCTTTGGTGTAGAGGCTGTTCACCTCGTTGAATATATCCATAAGGTCGAGCAGGTCATAACGGATTTCAAAGTATTCATCATAGAGCGAACTTATATTGCCGAGTTTTTCCGAGAGCGCGTATACCGAAGCGCCTATTCCGGACGGGAGAGAGCCCGCGCGGGAGGCTATATCTGAGGCTTTTGCGTTCCACTCTCTGATTTTGTCTATATCAAAATCCGTGAGCATTGCCGGGTAGCCGGAATTAATCTCCTCGCGCAGAGCACAGTAGTCTTTGAGGGCGAGAGCTTTTTCGCTGTCCTGCTTTTCGAGCAGGCTTGCGGCTGAGGCGAAGTTTCCGTTTTCCGCTTTTTTCTGAGCCGAGAGAAAAACGAGGCTGTCCTTCGCAAGGAAAAGAGCAATGCAGGAAATCAAAATGACGGCAGCGGCACAGACCGCAATCACAAGTTTCCTGCGGCCGCCGTCTTTTTTGTTTTGCACCGTCATTTCAGTGTTCATCAGATAATCTTTCCTTTAATAGGCGCGTCAATTATAAAATCGATATTGTCCATAAAGGACGAGACAACGCCGTTGAATGCGTCGGGCAGGAAATCTGCAACCGAGCCGGATACTCCGTTTGCGAGCGCCTTGCTCGGCGGAGAGGATGTGGGATACATGGTCACGCTCTTGTCCGTAAATACGAAACGCATCCTGCGCTCCGTGATGGATTCAAGAGGTCTTATCCACATTTCAAGTTCGTTTTCGCTGTTCCATACGGCTGTGCTCACCGCGGTGTAATCCATACCGCCCAGGTGGTATTTGCTAAAGCGCGGCTTTCCGTCCATACCGCAGGAAATCATATTGTGGTCCTTGCCCTCGTCCCACGCCATCACGCATTCGTTTTCGCGGAAATCAAAAACGATGTTGTTTATGTTGCCGCTCTTTTCGCTGGACATAAACACCACGGGAATCGCGAGCATCGAGGTCGGGAAACCGACCGTGTTGAGCAGGGTGTTCTTTTTGAACTGAAGCACTCTGCCTTTTAGCGCCTGCTCAGTGACGCTCCTCGGGGCTGTGCCGAGGTTTGGCATCGGGTCGAGCTTTATTTCGGGCATATCATCGGGAGCCTTGCGCTTGTTGCTTATAAACATCTGCGGGAAGTGGCGGAAAATGCAGTCTCTCGTTTTCTGCTCGTTTATTTCGCTGCAGGTGCAAACGAGGAGCGCGTCATAATCGTGGAAAAAAATGGCAAACTGAGAAAACATACCGTCCATTCTCTCGGTGTGCTCCATTTTGTTTATCCAGAAGTAATAGCCGTAGCCGCACACGGAGTCGGATTTCGGGTCGCCGTTGTCGCTGTTGTCCGCCTGCTTTGAGAGCGCCGCTTCAATGTAATCGGCGGGGATAATCTGCTTGCCCGCGTACTGCCCTTTGTTGAGCACGCACAGGGCGACTTTTGACAGATCGTAAGGGGCGATGAAGAGACCCCAGCCTCCCGTCTCCTGACCGGAAGGGTCGAGTTCCCACGCGGGCGGAGTGATGCCGAGCGGCTCAAAGAGCCTCGGGGTGAGGTACTCAACCAGGCCGAGCCCCGTCAGTTTTTTGATGATGGCGCCGCACATATAGGTGTTTTCGCTCACATAGAGGAATTTCGTGCCGGGCTCAAACTCCCATTTTTCGTTAATGAAATCTGCAACCCACGTTTTGCTGGATTTATCGCTCAGGTAGTTTACCCTCTTGCCCGCCGTCATGGTGAGCAGGTGGAAAACCGTCATCTTTTCGAGCCATTCATCCTTCTTTTCGGGTCTTAATTCGGGGAAGAAATCAATCACCTTGTCATCAAGGCTCAGAAGTCCCTCCGAAACGGCGAAGCCCACCGCTATGGAAACGAAACTTTTGCTTACGGAAAACATTGTGTGAGGTATGTCTCTCGCATAGGGAGCGGCGTGGCATTCAAATGCCAGTTTGCCGTGGCGGTAAAGCATAAGAGAATGGAGTTCAATCTCCGACTCCTTGAAATCGTCCACAAGCGCGGCGATTTCCTTTGAGTCCATACCTACCTGCTCCGGGAATTTTGCCTCGGGTATATCGAGATTCTTTTTTGCCATATGAGCACCTCTTGTTCAGGTAAACTTGTAAGGTTGTTTCAATAATATAAAAATATTATATCACAGACAAATTCAAAATTAAAGATGTTTATGATTTTCTGAAGGAAGACATTGTGTCGAGGAATTTTTCAATAAGCACAAGGCGGTTTTCGCCCTCGTCAAATTTGAGATAGATGCAGGGCTTGCCTCCGCCTGCGGAAACCGTGAGCCGTCCGCTGAATTTCGCGGCTGTGTGCTGCACAACCTCCATATCGAAATCGGATATCTTGAAGCACAGGCGGCTGCCTTCGGACGAGATTTCGTAGATATCGTTTGCCGCCGCTTTGCTTCTGATGAGCGAAATCTTGATAAGGCCTTTCACGCTCTCGGGCGGGTCGGAGAATCTGTCAATGAGTTCATCGAGCACATCGGACACATCTTCTTCGTTTTTGATATCCGCAATCCTGCGGTAAATATGCAGGCGCTGAGGCATACTCGAAATGTAGTCCTCGGGTATGTGAGCGTCAATCGGCAGGTCAACCAGGCATTCTTTTTCACTCTTGCTTTCTTCAATGCCTTTTTCTTCGTTCACCGCCTGCTCAAGCAGTTTTATATACATATCGTAGCCGACCGCTTCCATCTGACCGTGCTGACCGGTGCCGAGCACGTTGCCCGCGCCGCGTATTTCAAGGTCGCGCATCGCTATGTGGAAGCCGGAGCCGAATTCCGTGAATTCCCTGATTGCCTCAAGGCGCTTTTCGGCGATTTCCGAAAGCTGTTTGCCCCTGGTAAATGTGAAATACGCGCTCGCGCGCCTCGATGAGCGCCCTACTCTGCCCCTTATCTGATGAAGCTGGGCGAGGCCGAGTCTGTCCGCGTTTTCAATGATAAGCGTATTTACATTGGGCACATCTATTCCCGTTTCGATTATCGTGGTGCACACGAGTATGTCGATTTCGCCCTCAAGCAGTTTTCTCCACACTTCGCTGAGTTCATCCTCGCTCATCTGCCCGTGAGCAACCGCCACCATCGCGTCGGGAATACGGTCTTTGATTTCGGAGGCCTTGCTCTCGATATTTTCCACTTTGTTATAGAGGTAATAGACCTGACCGCCCCTGCGCAGTTCCTGCTCCATAGCCTGCGTAAGCACGCCGATGTCATACTCAATCACATAGGTCTGCACGGGCTGTCTGTCAAGCGGAGCCTCTTCGATTACGGACATATCGCGGATTTTGCTCATCGCCATATTGAGCGTGCGCGGAATCGGGGTCGCGGTGAGCGTAAGCACATCCACGGCAGGGTAGAGGGTTTTGAGTTTTTCCTTCTGATTTACCCCGAAACGCTGCTCTTCGTCTATGATGATAAGCCCCAGGTCGCGGAATTTTATATCGTTTGAAATCAGGCGGTGAGTGCCCACTACTATATCAATACTCCCGCGCCTTATGCCCGCCACAGTCTGCTCGATTTCGCGCTTCGTGCAGAATCTTGACAGCATAGCCGATTCAACCGGGAAACCGTCAAAGCGCTTTAGCACGGTCTGATAATGCTGCAGGGCGAGTATCGTGGTCGGTACGAGGATTGCCACCTGCTTGCCGTCTGCCACAGCCTTGAATACCGCCCTGAGCGCCACTTCCGTTTTGCCGAAGCCGACATCGCCGCAGAGAAGGCGGTCCATAGGATACGGTCTCTCCATATCCGCCTTGATTTCTCTTATGCAGCGCAGCTGGTCCTCTGTTTCGGGGAATTCGAATCTCCGCTCGAAATCGGACTGCATATCTATATCCGGCGAAAAAGCGTGTCCCTTGATTTTAAGGCGCTTTGCGTAAAGTTCTATCAGTTCTTTCGCCATCGTCTGCACGGATGAACGCACCTTTGAGCGCGTGCGCTGCCAGTCCGTGCCGCCGAGTTTGCTGAGTTTTACGGCCTTGCCTCTGTCGGAGGAGCCGATATATTTTGAAACCTGGTCGAGCTGTGTTACGGGCACATAAAGAAAATCGCCCTTGTCGTAGCGGATTTTGATATAGTCTTTTACTTTGCCCGATGATTCCAGGCTGTTGATGCCCTCAAATATGCCTATGCCGTGCGCCGAGTGAACAACATAGTCGCCGCGGTGCAGTTCGCTCAGGCTGTTGAACGCGTTCTTGCTGCTCTTTCTCACCTGAGTCTGCTTTACCGCCGTGCGTGCGCGGTAGGTAAACAGAGCAAACGAGGCGGAGGGGTACTCCATACCGTAGGAGAGCGAGCCGGGTATCACGCTTACTCTGCCCTCGGGAAACTGCTCGGGAATTGAGGGGAAGTATGTGTTGGCAACGCCCTCGTCCTCAAGGTCGTGCGAGAGCACCTCGGCGGATTTTTCCGTGCCCGCCATAATCACGCAGGTGTATTTCTGCCTCGCCGTCCTTCCCGTGACATCCTCGATAATAGCGGCGAGCGAGCCGTTCCAGGGCGGTATCTGCTTTGCCGTGAAGGAGATGAGTTCCTTTACCGCCGTGTCGAAACTGCCTCTTGGCAGGTTGTCAAGGTAAACGGCGCCCATATCGTTATAGAGTTTATACAGTTCGTGGTCCTCGAGCGTAAAGCGGTCAAGCCCTCTGCACAGCACGCCGTCCTTGAGCAACGCCTTGACGGTTTCGTGCTGAATGGTCGCGGCGCTGTTCCATTTATCCTTAACGGCAAAACTCTCGCACACAAAGAGCATATTATCCGCCGCGTAGTCAAACAGTCCGCCCGCGTCCGGGTAAATAATCGGCATGAATTTATCCGCGCAGCCCACTTTTATGCCGGAGGCGATTTTTTCCTTTTCCGCATTCAGCATTTTGAGGCCTTCGCCTCTTATATGCTTTTCGGCAATAAGGCGGTCTATAAGCGCCGTGAGTACTTCGTCCGTCACCAGGATTTCTTTCGCCGGGCTTATCCTGACCTCCTCGAGCATCTCGGTGCGCCTCTGAGTATCAAGGTCAAATGAAAATACGGAATCGACGCTGTCGCCCCAGAATTCCACTCTGCAGGGCTCTTTCGCGTCGGGCGGGAAAAAATCGAGTATGCCGCCTCTCACGGCAAACTGCCCGGGGCCGTCAATCTGCTCCGCCCTCGTGTAGCCGTTTTCCGCAAGTTTGAGCGCGGCTTCGTCCATATCATAGTCTTCGCCCGCGCGCAGGGAAAGGCTCTTGCTCATAAGCACGGCAGGGGGCACGGTCAGCTGCATCGCCGCTTCGGACGAGGCAACCACGGCGTCATAGTTTCCGGTGAGCATCTTATCAAGCACGTGAAGACGCCTGTGCTCGTATTCCCTCGAAACGGTTTCGTCCGTGCGGTATGAAATATCCCTCGCGGGGTAAAGATAGGCTCTCATCCCGAGCGCCTCAAGGTCGGATACAAGGCGTGAGGCCTGCGATTCATCCGGCACAAGCACCAGGGCGCGCCTTTTGAAGCCCGTGCACAGCGAAGAGATGACATGAGCCTTGTGAATGTATGACAGCCCGGTAACGCCCAGAGGTACGCGGCCCTTGTGAATCGCGTTTACCAGCGAGCGGAATTCGGGTATTTTTTTTGCAAGGTCGGTGTAGCCGTTCATATGTTCACTCCGAGTTCTCCGAGTCTGAGTTTAAGGGTGTCTATGTTTCCGTCGTGCCTTATCGCCTTCATCCCGCATTTTTCGGCGGCATCGGCGTTTGCCTGCACATCGTCTATGAACACGCACTCCTCTCTCTTAAGCCCGAATTTTACAAACAGTTTTTCGTATATTTCCTTTTCGGGTTTGAGCAAAAGATAATCGGCGGAAATCAGGTAGCCGTCAAAAAGCGAGAGCGCGGGGATGTTGACTTTGTTTTCATAAAAATCAACCGAGGCGTTGCTCAGCAGAAAAATGCCGTAACCTTTTTCCCTGAGGGCGAGAATCAGGTCATACATCTTTTCAAACGGCGGCATATAGGGATAAAGGTTATAAGCCATATCCTTCACCTTATCGTATGCGTGAGCGGGAATCTCCGGCCCCGCGATTCTCATTATGTCCGCAGGCGTTACCGTGCCCCTGTCTTTTTCCGCCCAAAGATTGTTTCTGAAAATCTCGCGCAGGGCTATATCCGCGGTCTCTTTGTCAAAAAGAGAATACAGAGTTTTTTCGGGGTTATAGTCAATGAGCACGCCGCCCATATCAAATACAATGTTTTTAATCACCGTTTCACCTTATTTCCCTTAAATGCTCCTATGCCCTCTCCGCAGACGGAGGGGGCTCTCAACACAGATAATATACACTTTTTATGCCTCACAGTCAAGCGTGCGTGCATTAAAATATATTATTGAAAACGAAGATTTACTGTGATAAAATCAAGTTATGACAGGGGAGGTGAGCGAGAAAATGAAAAATGTAAGTCCCGTTATAATTCTGCCCGGCATCAACCATTCGCCCGTTTATCTTTATGATGAAAACGATGATCCCGTAACGGACGAAAACGGCAAGAAAACAGGCGGCACCCTTATGATACCCGACACCGCCGCTTTCAAAGAAAAACTTCCCGCCCTCGCCAAAGCCCTCGCCGCGAGTATCGTCACCCGCAAGGCGGACGGCGTATATGAAAAAGCCTACGACTGCGCGGCAGCGGTTTCACGCATACAGCAGTGCGACTTAAACGGCGATTTCATCAATAACTTAAAGCCCGAGCGCTGGTATTACCCCGTGTCCGAAATGGATGAGGAACTAAAAGGCTGGGCATACCGTATGGTGCCCATGCAGGCGCTCACAAAGGAAATCGGCGAGGACAAACTCTTTTTCTTCACCTTCAATCTCGTTGGTGACCCGCTCGATTCGGCAAAAGAACTGCACGAATACATAAAATTCGTCAAAGAATACTCGGGCAGCGAAAAAGTCTCTTTTCTGCCTGTCAGTCTCGGCGGCACAATCCTCACGGCATATCTTTCGCTCTATGAGGCGGATGATATTGACAGGATAGTAAATGTGGTCGCCTGCCTTGACGGCACCGATATAGTCGGCGATATTTTCGCCCGCGATTTTGACACCTCCGATTTATTCCTGCGCCACGAATTCATTCCCGCGATTTTCAGGGAGGAAACGGGCGACGCCCTGCCCGGCTACGGCATAAATATTTTGCTTCACACAATACCGGACAGCGCTTTCTCCGCTTTTCTCAGCGGCTTTATGAGCGGCATACTCGATACGCTTATGCTTAACTGCCCGCAGATATGGGCAATGCTCCCATCATACAGATATGACGGCCTGCGCGAAAGATATCTCACAGGCGACGAGCACGCCCGGTTAAGGGAGCGCACCGACGCTTTCCAGAAAGCGCGCCTCACCCTCAAAGACAGTCTCTTAAAAGCCGCAGAAAGCGGAGTTAAGATTGATTATATCGCAGGCTCGGGCCTCGACTTCGGCGATGTGGAATACTGCTATTTCACCGCCGTCAAGTCAAAGAGCAGATATAATACGGACGGCATCATAAATCTCTCATCCTGCACTCTCGGCGCACACGGAGCGCCGCGCGGCAAAACCCTGCCCGCGTCATATATCAGCGAAAGAGAGCGGGAGGGCAAGGGTGAATACATTTCGCCCGACAGGAGAGTGGATGTTTCCACCGCCCTTATGCCCGATAATACCTGGGTGTTTCTCAATCAGCACCACGAGGTAGGCAAAAACAACGCCGTGCTCAACCTCGCGAAGAGCATCATCACGGGCGAAGTCGAAAATGTGCACAGCGACCCCGTGAATTATCCGCAGTTTAACAGGGGAGCAAACACCTATGTGCTCAGGCGATGGAAATCCGGCGACGGCGCGAGAGTCCTTGAAGAAATCAGAGACGGCAGTCTCAGGACCGCGCCGAGCGTGAAGGCTCAGCTTGAAAAAGCGGTCAGCGAGAGCGAGCAGGTGCTCGGGGCAACCGTAGGCGACGCCCACCGCGCCTCAAAAGCGCTCAAAGATATTGAAAAAATCCTCGTACGGCTGGGCAAAGCCCCCGAGCCGCAGTCTCAGAGCGAAATCAGGAAACTTCTCTGCAAAACGGCTGAAGGCCTGAGCAGAATTATGATAAGGAGAAAATGACCATGAAAAAACTTTTGTCTGTTTTTACCGCGCTTTGCATAGTGCTCTCCGCGGGCATCGTCTTTTCATCCGCGCAGAGCGAAGTCAAAACGACCTGCGGCGGCGAAGGCGAGTGTGACTGCGTGCCCACGATAGTTATCCCGGGCATCGGTCAGAGCCAGGTTTACCTTGTTGATGACGAGGGCAACTTCGTCTACGATGAAGACGGCGACAAAATCAACTGCTTCCCCGCCTACTTCAATGTAAAATCAATTGTCAAAAGAGTGCTCGCCCCCGCGCTTATTTCTCTTGCCTCCCAGCACGATATAGGGCTCTCAAAGGCTCTTTGCAAGGTTGTTGACGACTGCTTCTATATGAACACCTGTGACAGCGAGGGCAACCCGAGCCCCTACGGCAAACTTGAAGAATACCCCTACTCACTCGCTCAGTGCTCGCAGGAAGAAAAGAATATCATCTACGGTCACATCCCTCTTCAGGGCTACTCCGAGATAGCAGGCGAAGACCACCTCTACTATTTCGCCTACAACTCCTTCGGCAACAATATCCAGATTGTTGACAGGCTCTATGAGTATATCGAAATGGTCAAGGCGGAAACGGGTCACGATAAAGTAAACATCGCGCCCATCAGCCTCGGCGGCACCGTAGCCAACGGTCTGCTCGAATACTACAGCGGCAGATATGAAGGCAAGCCCTGCGTCTATGAGAGCCTCAACAAGATAGTCTATATTGTCCCTGCGGTTGACGGCTCGTCAATAGTCGGTGACGTTATGGGGCTTGACCTCGCTTTCCTCAACCCCGATTATCTCTACAACGGCTTCCTTGAGGGGCTTATGGACGAAAAAACCGCAAGAGGCATCGAAATCCTCCTGCGAATTTTACCAGATGATATGCTTATGAGCGTGCTCAACAAAGTGTGCGAGCACCTCGCGGGCTCCGTCATCGCTTATTCAACCAATATGTGGGCGCTCGTCCCCTCAGAAAACTATCCCGCCTGCGCTGAAAAATGGCTCTCATCGCCCGAAATGGCAAAAATAAAAGAGCAGACCGACCTCTACTACACGGCTCAGGTCAACCGGTTTGACAACCTCGCCGCCGCTCAGGAGGCGGGCGCAAAGGCGTTCAATATAGTCGACTACGGCGTGCCTCTTTACAATGTAGGCAATTCGTGGAATAAAGAAAACGGCGACGGCGTTATCGACCTCGACTCCACCTCAATGGGCGCAATAAGCGCAAATGTGGGCGAAACTCTGCCCGAGGGCTACACCGCCGCGGGCACAAACTGTTCAAACCCCGACCACGACCACATTTCACCCGACCGTGTTGTTGACGCTTCCGCCTGCGCTCTGCCCGATACCACCTTCTTCTTCGGCGACCAGGCTCACGAATCAACCGCGAGAAACGATATCATTATGGTGCTCGCCACCGAGCTTCTCGCGCACGATGATATCCAGGATGTCTATTCCGATGAAAACTTCCCGCAGTTCAACTGGGGCAGAGATACGAGAGGGCTCAAAAACGGACTTCTGCCCACCGCGAAGTCGATAGATAAGAGCACACTGACCGAGGACCAGGCGGCAAGACTGAACGCCGCTATAGACGAGGCGGAGCGCGTTCTCGGCAGCACTGTTGCAAAGCAGGGCGAAGCGGCTCAGGCAGAGGCAAATCTCAGGGCAATCCTCGTTGAACTCGGCTACGCCGAAGCAAAATCGCAGCCCGAAGACGCGGGCGCGCTCGGCAAAATCAGCCTGTGGCTCTATGACAAATTCGGCACAAACGGCTTCTCCGAATACCCGGTTGTATCAATCAAAAAGATACTCGCCCTCTTCGGTCTGGTTATCGGAGGATAAAATAAATAAAAAATTACCGGCTTGCGTTTTGCAAGCCGGTTTTGTTTTTGCTTATCAGTCAACAGGCACTTCGAAATACGCTCCGGGGTAATCCTTGTCAACGTATTCTCCGTCGGCAAAAACACGCGCGCGGATTATTATCTTATCGTCATACACCGAGATGATGTAGCCCTGACCGTTTTTGCCGAAATCGCCGTGGTTGAGCACGCCCACCGTCGGCAGTGAGAGCGCCTTGTATGCGCCGTAGTCCTCAAAGTTGTATTTGCTCACGCCGTAGTGCAGGTGGCCGGTGATGAAGTAAACATTTTTGTATTTCTCAAATATTTCCTTTATCGCGTCCGACTGCTTTCCGACCGAGCCTCTCCAGTCGCCCCTGCCGAGCCAGGTGACGGGCAGACCGTTTGTGCGGTCGAGCGTCTGGTGGTTGAGCACGAATACGGGCTTTCCGCCGCAGGCGGCGATTTCGCCGTCAAGCCATTTCAGCTGTTCATCGCTGATGTGCGAACTTTCAAAGGCGGTTGAATCCGAGCCCATCATAATGAATTTATATGAGTTTATCTCCGTCGAAAAATAGTAATGCTCGTTTCCGCCCGCAATTCCGCCGTCAACGCTCTTTATAAAGCCGTTGAAGCGCTCAAGCTGAGGCCTGTATGCCCTCACTCTTATGTCGTGATTGCCCGAGACGGCGAGAAAATGCGAAAAAGTGTCTTTCACTTCCTCTATGATTTCGCCCGCCATCATAAGTTCCGCCCGCTTGCCGAATTCGCATATATCGCCCAGCAGCATAAGCACGTCGGCTTTGCCCTGCATATTCGCGAGGTCGCGGCACGCGCCTTTCATCCTCGCGCTTCTCAGCGGAGAAATAAAAGAAATCTGCGGGTCGCCCCAGGCGATGATATTGAGTTTTGCGTTTTTGTCGAGCACGATGGGGTCGTCTTTTGACGGCTCGGGTATGCTCACAGCACCGAGAGCCGCTCTCATTTTATCAATCAGCATTGCAATCACCTGTCAATAAACATAATAAAAGGGAGTTTTATCGTAAAACGGTAAAACTCCCGGTGCGGATTAAAATGAAACTCAGAAGAGGCCTTTAACTGTGCTTACGATATCGCCGAAGGGGATACCTGCTACAAGAGCCTTAACGATAGCAACGAGGCTGCTGAAGAGTGAGCCCCAGTCAACGCCTTTGATTGAATCCCAAACCTTGCCGAGAACGTACTTTGCATAGCCCTGAGCGCTGTAGTCGCCGTTGTGCTTGCAGTTGGCAACGTGGATGTCATATGCTTCTTTGGTTGCGAATTTTTCGCCGCAGCCGCCGTCTTTGTAATCATCGCCGGTGTAGGGGCAGGTTACATAGTGGCCGTCAGTGAAGTTGTAGAGTTTCATGTGCTCGGTGTACTCGATTTCGGAGGTGAATTTCTCACCGCAGTAGGGGCAGGAGGTTTCCCATGCGCTTGCTGCAACCGTCATAACGGAAAGCACAAAGAGAACTGCAAAGAATACTGAAAGAACTTTTTTCATTTCGGATTCCATCCTTATCTTTTTTATTAAGGCGTTGAACGCCCTGTGTAAAGATATTCTAACACTATATATTGTGTGTGTCAACTAAAATAATCATAAAACTGGGTAAAAAATGAATAAATTGTTAACTTTTAAACTAAAAAAAGGGTTTTTTATAAAATAATCCGTATTATATTACAGAGGGGGTGCACAAATGCCCTGTATCAGAGAAGAATTATATGAAAAAGAACGCGCGGTCCTCGCTCCCAATGCCGCTCTTGCCTGCAATTCAAAAGGCAGGCTCACTCCCGAAGAGGAGAGCCCCATAAGAACGGAGTATCAGCGCGACAGAGACAGAATCATTCACTGCGCATCTTTCAGGCGTCTCAAGCACAAGACTCAGGTCTTCCTGTCGCCGGAGGGCGACCATTACCGCACAAGGCTCACCCATACCCTTGAGGTGTCGCAGATAGCGCGCACCATTGCCTGCGCCCTGCGCCTTAACGAGGACCTCACCGAAGCGATTGCCCTCGGCCACGATATCGGCCACACTCCTTTCGGCCACGCGGGCGAGAGAGCGCTCAACTCCGTATGTCCGCTCGGCTTCACCCATTTCGCCCAGAGCCTGAGAGTGGTTGACAAACTCGAAAAAAACGGCGAGGGCCTTAACCTCACTTATGAAGTGCGAAACGGCATTGAGCGCCACACGAGAGGCGAAGACGCCGAAACGCTTGAGGGCAGGGTAGTCCGCCTTGCCGACAGAATCGCCTACATCAACCACGATATTGACGATGCAGCCACCGCCGGGATTATGAGCGAAAACGATATCCCCGTTGAGATAAGAGACGTGCTCGGCTATAAGAAGAGCGAGAGAATAAACACTCTTGTGATGAACTGCATCGAAAACAGCGGCGACGATATACGCCTGTCACCCGATATCGAAATGGTTTTTGATATGCTCCACAGGTTTATGTTTGATATGGTATATACAAACCCCGCCTGCAAGAGCGAAGAGGCAAAGGCGGAGCTTATGATAAAAACGCTTTACGGCCAGTTTTCGAGATTCCCCGAGAAAATGCCCGAGCAGTATGTGAGAATCGCGAGGACCGAGTGCCCCGAAATCGCCGCCTGCGACTATGTCGCGGGTATGACAGACGGCTATGCCGTAAAGGTGTTCAACGATTTATATATTCCCAAATCATGGAGTTATTTCAATGACTGATATGAAAGCGAAAAAAAGATATCTGCCGCTTATAGCGCTGCTTGTCACATTCTTTATGTGCGCGGGCATTATGTATATAAGCGCGGCGCGTGACGAAGAGGAAACAGGCACCACCGAATCTGTTACTTCCGGTGAGGAAACAACCGAAACCTCATCCGAAACGGAAACGACTGAGCCGACCACCTCAAAGGTCGGCAAAATCACCACCCAGCGCACCACCTGGGTAAACCCCTACAGGACCACCACTTCAAAGCCGACCGAAAAGAGCACTTCGTCCTCCTCACAGCAGAGCGAAACGAAAGTGTCCGAGTCGGAGATATCCTCCACAAGGAGAAGTACGGTCACCGGAGTGCCGAGGGATTATAACCGTACAACCTACCGCGGCAACGCAGAAACCGTGCCGAGTCGCTCATACACTACGGCCGAAACCGTAATCCCCGACACCGTGCCTGCCTACAGCCTTACGGACGAATACACCGGCGAATATGATTTCCACGTTGATTTCACGAGCGACGACTATTCATCCGGTTACAGCGAAGAGGAAAGCGAAAGCACATCCGAGACCGAAAGCGAAAGCAATCCGTCTTACAGACGCCTTGCCGTCGGCCTCGCGTGCGCGGCGATTCTGCTCACGGTTGCCGGAGCGGGTTTTGCCATATGGTATCTCACTCAGGAAAAACTGAAAAAAGAACAGCAGGATTTATACAAATTCAAAAAAGAAAAAGCCAAAGAAGAAAAACCCGGTGAAGAAAAGCCGGAAGAAACTCCCAAAGCAAAAGCAGAAACCACCGAAGAAGAAGCAGAAGAAACAAAAGACGAAACAGAAGAGACACACGAAGAAGAGAAATCAGAGGAAGAGAAAGCGGAAGAAGAGAGTTAAAAGATGGCAATCAGCAGAGAGTTTATTCAGGATATTCACGACAGGCTCGATATAGTCGATATGATATCGTCCTATGTCAGCCTCAAGCCGTCGGGCAGGCTTTACAAAGGTCTCTGCCCGTTTCACGGCGAAAAAACTCCGTCGTTCATGGTTTATCCCGATACCAATTCGTTTTACTGCTTCGGCTGCGGAGCGGCGGGCGACGTGATAAACTTCATGATGCGCATAGAAAACCTGGACCGTATGGAGGCAATCAAGGCCTGCGCCGAAAAAGCGGGGATGACAATGCCCGAGGAGGGCTATGACGATTCCCTCGCAAAGCGCCGCCTGAGGCTGCTCTCCGCCAACAGGGAGGCGGCAAGGTTTTTCAACGCGCAGCTGAACGACGAAAAAAACAGAAACATACTCGAGTATTTCCTCAAGAGAGGGCTTACGCCAAACACAATTAAGAAATTCGGGCTCGGCTACGCGCCGGACAGCTGGACTGCCCTTACGGATCATCTCAAAAGTATGGGTTATTCCGAGCAGGAACTCGTGCTCGCAAATCTCACAAAACGCAGTGACAAAAACGGCAGATGCTATGATAATTTCAGAAACAGGGTTATGTTTCCGATAATCGATGTCAGGGGCAATGTGGTCGCTTTCGGCGGCAGGGTTATGGATGACTCAAAGCCGAAATACGTAAACACCTCCGACACCCCCGTTTACAAAAAGGGCGCGGGCATATTCGCCCTCAACTTTGCAAAAAGCAACCCCGATAAGCGCCTTATACTCGTGGAAGGGTATATGGATGTTATCTCAATGCACCAGGCGGGCTTTACGCAGACTATAGCGTGCCTCGGCACAGCGCTGACACCCGAGCAGGCAAACATCCTTTCGAGATATGCCGAAGAAGTGGTGCTCTGCTATGATAACGATGAAGCGGGCGCCGCGGCAACGGAAAGGGCTCTGAGAATACTCGCCAGAACAAACCTGAGCGTTAAAGTCATAAGGCCGGAGGGCGGAAAAGACGTTGATGAAATAATCCGCACGCACGGCAAAGACAGAATCGCCGGGCTTATAAGCGGAGCGATGAACGAAGTTGAGTATTCGCTCGCTGCGCTCAGATACAGGTTCAATATTCTGACCGACGACGGCAGGCTCAAATATCTCACCGCCGCGGCAGAAGTGCTCGCGGACAGCACTCATATAGAGACTGAGATTTACACTACCCGCCTTGCCAACGAATTCGGCATCAGCAAAGACGCCCTGCTCGCCCAGATTGAAGACGCGCGCAAAAGCCTCAAAAGAAAAAGGGCGGCGCAGCAGAGAAAAGAAGAGCAGAAAATCATTTCCTCAAGTTTTGCCGATAAAAACAACCCCGAGCGTGAAAAGAAACTCAGAGCGGCAAGCGCGGAAGAGCGGCTGATTGCCTCTCTGATGCGAAACCCCGATTACTACAAAAAACTCAGCGGAAAATTCACGCCCGAAGATTTTGTGACAGATTTCAACCGCAGAGTGATTGCCTTCCTCATAGAATTGATCGAGGGCGGCTATTCAACCGAGGTAAGTATGTTCGGCGAATGCTTCACATCCGAAGAGGTGGGCAGTATCACCCGCATCTATCTGAATGGAGAAGAGGCCGCCAACACGCTCAAGGAGTGTGAGGACTGCATCGAGGTTATAAAGAAAGAAAAAGCAAAAAGCACTGACGGTTTTTCCGGCGGAGATATCACGGACGAACAGTTTGCCGACTTTTTCAGCAAAAAGAATAAGGATAATGAATAATAATATATAACTATTACATTATATAAAGGGAGATAACTATGGACAATTTTGAAAAGAAGTCACCTTTCAAAGCGCTTATTGAAAAAGGCAGAGCCACCGGCACCCTGACCGCGCAGGACATCGATGCCGCGATTCTCGAACTGAACATCGAGGTAGAGGCGATTGACAAACTCTATGAGGCGCTCGAGGCGGAAAACATCAAAGTGGTTGACGATATGGTCAGCGGCGACCTCGAGGACTTTGACCTCGACATACCCAAAACCGCCGAAATAGGCGCGATGGACGACGGCAACTCAAACATTGACGACCCGGTCAAGGTTTACCTTAAAGAGATAGGCAAAGTGCCCCTGCTTACTCCCGAGGAGGAAATTGAACTCGCCATCAGAATTGCCGACGAGGACCCGCAGGCAAAGAAAAGGCTTGCCGAGGCAAACCTGCGCCTTGTGGTCAGCATAGCCAAGAGATATGTCGGCAGGGGAATGCACTTCCTCGACCTTATTCAGGAGGGCAACCTCGGTCTGATAAAAGCGGTTGACAAATTCGACTACACGAAGGGCTTCAAGTTTTCAACCTACGCCACCTGGTGGATCCGCCAGGCCATCACAAGGGCCATCGCGGACCAGGCGAGGACAATAAGAATTCCCGTACATATGGTTGAGACCATCAACAAACTCAAAAAGACCAGCAGCCAGCTTCTGCACAAAAACGGCAGAGAGGCAACCGCAGAGGAAATAGCCGCCGAACTCAATATGCCGGCTGAAAAGGTGCGCGATATTCTCAGAGTGGCTCAGGAGCCCGTTTCGCTTGAAACACCCATCGGCGAAGAGGAAGACAGCCACCTCGGCGACTTCATTCCCGATGACGACGCTCCCGCCCCGGCGGATGCCGCTTCAATGATGCTCCTCAAAGAGCAGCTCAACGAAGTGCTCGAAACACTTACACCCAGAGAGGCGCAGGTGCTCAAGCTCCGCTTCGGCCTTGAAGGCGGCCACCCCCACACCCTTGAGGAGGTAGGCGAGGAATTCTCCGTCACCCGTGAGCGTATCCGTCAGATAGAGGCAAAAGCCCTCAGAAAACTCCGTCACCCCAGCAGGAGCAAAAAATTGAAGGATTATCTCGAATAATCGGCATTTTGCCCTGCTTCAGGCAGGTTTTATCGGCAGATTAACCCCGAATTTATTAAAAAACGGCCCTAAAAATTACAATTTGTAACATTTTTGTCATTTTTTTAACAAAAAAGTATTGACAAGCCGCACATAAGGTGTTAATATAGTGCCACAATCGATAAACATGTAATAAGAAAGGAATTGATGTAATTATGAAAAAGTTACTTGCTATCGTACTTGCAATCGTTATGATCTTCTCCATGAGCGCTATCGCTTTTGCAGAAGGCGAAGATGCTGCTGATGAGGCTCCCGCTGCTGCTTTTGACTTCAGCAAGATCAGCGAATCCATCAATGCTGTTATCAGCCAGATCGTAGCTGCTCTCCAGGGCGACGTTCTTGCTACCGTTCAGCAGTACATCCAGAAGATCGTAGATGCTATCGAAGGCCTTCTTCCCGAGAATGACGTTCTTGGCGCAGTTGCTGACCTCGAAGGTGCTCTTGGCAACCTCTCCATCGGCAGCGACCTCTTCAGCTATGTAAAGAACCTCATCAACACCCTCAAGCAGAAGATTAAGGACTTCTACTGCCACGAGACCGAGACCGCTGTTGAAGAGACAGAGGCTGAGACTCCCGTTGACACCGGTTCTTCCTCCATCGGCATCGTTGCTTTCGCCGCTGTTTCCGTAGCAGCTGCTGCAGCATTCGTTTGCACCAGAAAAAAGGAAGACTAATTTAAGTCGATAATCAAACAAAAGGCTCTGCACCGCAAGGTGCAGAGTTTTTTTGTGCCCTGCCGTTTACGCCGCCGCACTGCAAAGTACATTGTAACTTGACTTTAACCGCCGCGGATATTATAATTTCTTTATAAAATAAGAACGAAGGTGCATTTATGAAAATTTCAAAAAAGATAATTGCGCTTGTGCTGGTTCTTTCGCTTGTGCTTATTCTCGGGGCGTGCACACCCGCAGGCACAGATGAGCCGGACCCCGAAACAACCTCGTCAGATGTGCGCGCGGTCAAAACACAGGTTGCCGTGCAGAAAGGCTCTCTCGGCATAGGTATCGCCAAACTCAAGGCGGACAGAGCCTATGCTTACGATGTAAGTTACCTTGAAACGGGCGAAGAAGTTGAAAAACGCATCATCGACGGCTCGGCGGATATCGCCGTGCTCCCGATTGACAGAGCGGTAAGCATCTACAATCAGACAGACGGCGGCGTGCGCATAATCGCAATCAATACGCTCGGCAGTCTGCAGGTGCTCGAAAGAGGCTCAAAAGAAATCACCGAGCCCGGTATGCTCAGCGGCAAAAAAGTTTACACCTCAGGCAAAGGCACGCTTGAAGACGCGGTAATCCGCAGCATCTTATCAGAAAACGGCGTAAAAGAGGATGTGCTCGAATACACCGAAACGTATGATGAACTCGTCGCCCTTGCGAAAGAGGGCAAGGCGGATGTGTGCATAATGCCCGAGCCTTATGTTACCGACCTGCGCTATGCCACAAACCCGGTTGTAAAGGAAAACGAATCCCGTACTCCCGAGCAGGAGGCGGAAATCGAAGCACAGTTCCCGACCGAAAACAGGTGGAAAAAGGTTCTCAACATTTCCAAACTGTGGAAAGAGGCTCAGGGTGAAGAACTTGCCTACGGCTGTGTGGTCGCGAGAACGGAATATATCGCGGAAAATCCTGAAATAATCAGCGAATTTCTTATCTTCAACGAGGTATCCATCAACTGGCTCGGCGTTTCGGAAGACAGCCTGGGTCTGCTGCTCGAAGAAAAGATGTACAGTGACTACGCAATAGCAAGCGCGTCGTATAATTCCAGCAACATCAAATATATTGAGGGCAAAGAGATGAAGGCGGCGGTTGAAAAAACTCTTTCCGTTCTTTCCTCTGCGGCGCCGGAACTTTTCGGCACGGAGCAGCCCGCCGATATTTGCTATATCGCCTGATTTTTTCCTTGTATTTATAAAAATAATATAGTATAATTCATACGAATAGGGTCTTTGACCGATATTATTCTCTATTATCACAGGAGGAATTTACAAATGAAAAAAATCCTTGCTATCTTACTTGCTCTCTCAATGCTTGCGGCATTTGCTGCCTGCGGAGCAAAGAACACTCCCGAAACCACCACTGAAGCAGAATCCACCGAAGAAATCACCGATGAAGTAACCGAAGAAGCAACCGAGCCCGAATCGACAGAAGCAACTTCCGAAGATGCTTCCGCTACAGAGGCTTCAAGCGAAGCGGCCACCACCGAAAAGGCATCCGAAGCCGCTTCTGAAGACGCTTCCGCAACCGACGCTTCCGAAACCGAGAGCACCACTGAGGCTCCCAAGGCTCCCCAGACCAAAGAGGAAATCGTCGCTTACTTCAACGAAGCATCAAATAAAGTAAAGACCGAAGCGAAGTCCGCTACCAGACAGTATTCAAAGATTTCACTCAACGGCAGCACCACTCTTCCTTCCTCACTCAACACCATCCTCAAACTCCTCGGCGGCGCTGACAGTTTCCTCGGCGATCAGCTTGCAAAGAACAGCAAGAACGATCCCGAAACCTTCACCGGCAGCCAGATTAAAGAGACGTACCCCGTTGAGGGCGAAGCATGGTCATCCAAACTCACCGCAGCCGATGTTAAGAGCGCTACCTGCGTTGAGAAAGACGGCAAATATGTTATCACCATCACCACCGTTGCCGACGGCAAGTCCGACTCTATCAAGCACGGTCAGGGCCACGCTCCCAAGGCTTTCAACGTTGTTCTTCCCGGCGTTGTAAATGACAACATCCCCGGTGTTGCGGCCAGCATGGTAGGCACCGCTACAATGAACTATCCCTCCAGCACAGTCAAGGCTGTTATCGACCCCGCAACAGGCCGCGTCGTTTCCGCAGTTTATGACCTTTACTGGACCATCAACTTCGATAAAGTCGGAGCAATCCTTCCCTTCCACACCTCCGATTCCTGGACCATCAAGTATTAATTGACAAGGAGCGTTCACAATGAAAAGAGAAGTCCTTGTTGAAACAAGCGCAAGACATGTTCACGTAACCAGAGAAGCCCTTGATATCCTTTTCGGAGAGGGCTATGAACTCACCAAGAAAAAAGATTTATCCCAGCCGGGTCAGTTTGCCAGCAACGAGAGAGTCGCTGTTATCGGCACCAAGGGCCAGTTCCCCGCAGTTTCGATTCTCGGCCCCGTAAGACCTGACTGCCAAGTTGAACTTTCACTCACCGATGCCCGCTCAATCGGCGTTGACGCTCCCATCAGAGAGAGCGGCGATGTTGCCGGCACCGGTGCCTGCAAACTTGTAGGCCCCTGCGGCGAGGTTGAACTTTCACAGGGCGTTATCACCGCTCAGAGGCACATTCACGCCACCCCCGAGGATGCCGAGAGATACGGCCTTCAGGATAAGCAGATTGTTGCCGTAAAGATTGAGAGCGAAGGCCGCTCGCTTATATTTGACGATGTTATCGTCAGAGTAAGCCCCAAATACGCGCTCGCGATGCACATTGACACAGACGAGTCAAACGCTGCCTGCGCCAAGCCCGGCATGATGGGTGAAATTCTTTAAGTAATAATAACAAACTCGGGCTGCTGCATACTGCAGCAGTCCGTTTTTTCAAAAATTCTTAAATCTTAACAGCAGATTCATTATGTTGTAAAAGAGGTCAATACTATGTTTTCTTTTAACAATGTGGGAAGAACCATGCTCGCGAAACTTGTTGTTTCGCTTTATGTTATCGTTTCCGTGCTTTTCACGGGCCTGCCTTTCGGCGCGGGTGACGACCCCGCCGCACCCGAAGATTTTACGCCGGTTGTCCGCTTCGCGGTATGCAGCGATGTTCACCTTAACGGTGAGGAGGACCAGGCAGAGGCGCAGAGGCTCAGAAAACTGATTGATTTTATGTATGATTACTCCGCCTCTCAGCCCTACGGCAAGTTTGACGCGCTCGTATGCGTGGGCGATATTGCGACTCACGGCTACGAGGATGAATATGTGCTTTTCAACAGCATCATCGATGAAAAACTCAGGGATGAAACTCAGCTGATGATCTGCACGGGCAACCACGAGTATATAGCCACGAGGGATTTTGACGCCTCCCAGAGCGCAAGGCTCTTTGAAAAAATGGAGGGCGACCTCGACACGCATTACACCCTGAATGGCTACCACTTTATCCTCGCCTCATATGACGATAACGGCAAAACCTTCTCCGGCAAACTTGACTGGCTCGAAGAGCAGATAACAGCCGCAGAGAAGGATTCCGCCGACAAGCCCGTGTTCGTATTTCAGCATCCCGGCCCCTTTGCCACCGTTTACGGCAGCATAAACTGGGGCGACTTTGACCTCAACAAAGTATTTCTCAAGCACCCGAGAGTAGTTGATTTCTCCGGGCATTCTCATTATCCCGTCAATGATCCGCGTACTATATGGCAGGGCGGCTACACCGCGCTCGGCTGCGGCACGCTCAGTTATTTTGAAACCGAACTCGACGCGATTGCGGGCAACTTCCCCTATGATGTGGAAAACGCCGCTCAGTTTTACATTGTTGAGGCGGATAAAGACGGCAATGTGAGAATAAAATCCTATGACCTGATTACAGACGCCTTCTTTGATAACGAGTATTACCTCACGGGTCTCGCGAAGAGAAATTTCGATTACTCCTACCTCAAGAGGAAAAACCGCGACTCCGCCCCCGTGTGGGAGGACGCTCAGGCGCAGACCTCTGTTAACGAAGCGGGCGAGACCTTGCTTAAATTCACCGGAGCGACGGACAAATATGTGGTGGAGAGTTACAAACTCAGCGTCACTGAAAACGGCCTTCCGTTTTTCTCGGATAACTTCTCCGGCAAATATATGTATCTCTATGAAGAAAACGAGTATGAAGTAAATCTCGGCACGCTCACCCCGGGCAAAAAGTATTCCGTGCAGATAGTTGCCCTGAATGCCTATGCCGAAACTTCAAAACCTTTCACCTATGATTTTACTGCTTAAGAGGATAATATGGATATAAAAGAAATTCTTTCAAAATGCGATCACACCCTGCTTGCCCCGCAGGCAACAGAGGCTGATATTTTTGCCCTTTGTGACGACGGCGTAAAATACGGCACGGCGAGCGTCTGCATACCCGCCTCCTATGTGAAGGCCGTTAAAGAAAAATACGGCGACGCGCTCACCGTATGCACCGTAATCGGCTTTCCCTGCGGCTATTCCACCACGGCGGCAAAATGCTTTGAGGCCTCCGATGCCGTGAAAAACGGCGCGGACGAAATAGATATGGTTATCAACATCGGCAAGGTAAAAGACGGCGATTATGATTTCGTGCTCGACGAAATCAAGGCAGTAAAAGCCGCCTGCGGCGGGAAACTGCTGAAGGTGATAATCGAAACCTGTCTGCTTACCGGTGACGAAAAGAAAGAAATGTGCCGCGTGGTATCCGAAAGCGGAGCGGAATATATAAAAACATCCACCGGATTTTCAACCGGCGGCGCCACATTTGACGATGTGAAACTCTTTGCGGACAATGTTGCACCGCATCTTAAAATCAAGGCGGCGGGCGGCATTTCAAACCTTGAGGACGCCGAAAAATTCATTGAACTCGGCGCGTCAAGGCTTGGCACAAGCAGAGTGGTAAAAGCCGTGAAGGCTATGGAGAAATAAGATGAACGAAAACACCCCTCATATAAACCTGCTCAGCGACGCCGGTTTCGGCAAAACGGTGCTTATGCCCGGCGACCCGCTCAGGTCAAAATTCATTGCGGAAAACTTTCTTGAAAACCCCGTGCCCGTCAATAACGTAAGAGGCGTAAACGGCTTCACCGGCACATACAAGGGCGTAAAAGTTTCCGTTATGGCGAGCGGTATGGGTATGCCGTCAATCGGCATCTACAGTTATGAACTGTACACCGGTTTCGGTGTTGACAATATAATCCGCGTAGGCTCGGCGGGCTCGCTTTCGCCCGAATGCGGCCTTCGTGATATTGTGGCGGGCATTTCCGCGTGCACCGATTCATCCTTTGCAAGCCAGTATTCACTGCGCGGCACGGTTGCGCCTACCTGCAGTTACGACCTGCTCTCGCTCGCGCACGATGCCGCAGGAGAAAACGGCACCGCTCTTAAAATCGGGCCGCTCTATTCCTCCGATGTGTTTTATGATGACAGCGGCAGCACGCTTAATTGGGCGAAGGTCGGCTGCCTCGCGGTCGAAATGGAGTCGGCGGCACTTTACCTCACGGCAATGAGGCTCGGCAAGAGGGCGCTCACGGTATGCACAATCTCCGATTTATGTTATCCGCCCCACGATGCGCTTGACGCTCTCGCGCGGCAGGAGAGTTTTACCGAAATGATGACTCTCGCGCTCGAAACCGCCGTTAAGGCAGAAAGCCTGCCTAATCTCAAAGTGCGTGAATGAGGTGAGCAAAATGACAGATAAAGAACTGATAGCGCTTGCCTTTGAGGCGTGCGAAAAAGCCTACGCTCCTTATTCCGGCTGTAAGGTCGGGGCGGCGCTGCTCGGTAAGAGCGGCAAAGTCTATACCGGGTGCAACATAGAAAATTCCTCCTTCGGCGCGACCAACTGCGCCGAGAGGACAGCCGTTTTCAAGGCGGTGAGCGAGGGCGAAAAAGAGTTTGTGAAAATCGCGACAGCCGGAATTAAAGAAGGGGAGAGCGCGGTCTTTTATCCCTGCGGAATCTGCCGCCAGGTGCTCGCCGAATTCTGCACAGAAGATTTCCCGGTAATCTCGGCAAAGAGCGAAGACGAATACGAAACGAATACGCTCGGCGACTTGCTTAAAAACAGTTTCAGATTATAACAACTTCTTTTATATCACGCTTTCTTTCATTTAAGGGGAAACACCTGCTGTATACCGGCAGGTGTTTCTTCTTTATAGGCAAATAAAAAAGACTTGCGTTTGCAAGTCTTTTTTGCTTTTTATTTCAGGAAGCCGCTTATGATTACTTCTTCGGCTTCTTCTTCCGTAAGCCCGAAGGTCATAAGTTTTGTCAGCTGGTCGTTGTTTATCCTGCCGATTGCCGCCTCGTGAATAATCTGGGCATCCGCGCTGTTTGCCGTGATGCCCGGGATAGAACTTACGGTCGCTTTATCCATAATAATGGAGTCGCACTGCACGTGAGCGCGGCATTTGTCATTGCCGACGGCGTTGTAGTAAAACACCTGCTTCGAATTATCTTTCGCAACGGTGCGCGATACTATCTGCGCGGATGAGTCATCGCCGTTTAACTGCACTTCGATATTCGAATATGCTTCCTGTTTGCCGTGAGTGAGAAGACGCTCTGTGACAATCAGCCTTGCGCCCGCGGCGAGCGATGCCTTCGTGTCGCGCTTTGTGGAGTCAACGCCCTTTATCTGCACCATTTCCATTTCGCACACGGAGCCCTCGCCCTGCTCAACAACCGTCACGGGGTTGAGTATTCTTTCGCCGAGTCCGTCGCCCTCGCCGTAATGCTTTTCAACATATTTCACCGAGGCGTTTTTGCCTATATGGAAGGTGTGAATGCCGTCGTGCTGACTCTTTTTATCGCCGGAGTTATGTATGCCGCAGCCCGCGACTATGAGCACATCCGCCCCGTCGCCGATATAAAAATCATTATAGACGAGGTCGTCAATGCCTGTTTCCGTAATGATAACGGGGATGTGCACGCTCTCGTTTACCGTGCCGGGAGCGACGATTATGTCTATGCCGGGGTTGTCGGTTTTCGGTCTGATTTCAATATTCGCGGTTGAGCGCCTTGAAAGGCCTTCGCCGTTTTTTCTTATGTTATAAGCTCCCATAGGTATGTCGTGCATACCGGCTATTTCCTGCAAAAGGAGAGAATCGAGTTTTTCCATTATTTGTTATCCCTCCCTCTGAAATCGCATTCCTGAGTGAATTCGCCCATAAGTGTAGGCAGGATTTCCTCTTTGGTGCCCTGGTTTTTGAGCTTGCCGTCCGCTATGACTATCATTTCATCGGCGAGGCTCATTATTCTTTCCTGGTGAGAAATCACGATTACACTGTTGTGCTTGTCGCTGCTCATCGTTTTAAAACTCTTGACCAGCATTGAAAAACTCCACAGGTCAATGCCCGCCTCGGGCTCGTCAAAAATGGCAAGGCCGAGATTGCGCGCCATGAGAGTGGCAATCTCAATTCTCTTTGCCTCGCCGCCCGAGAGCGAAACATCCATCTCTCGGTTGAGGTAGTCCTTTGAGCAGAGACCTACGCCCGTGAGATAACTGCAGCACTCGTCTTCGGGCAGGGTTGAGCCCGCCGCGAGCGAAAGCAGGCGGCGCACGGTGAGCCCTTTGAATCTGGGCGGCTGCTGAAAGGCGTAGCCGATGCCTTTCTTTGCTCTCTCGGTTATGCTGAGGTCTGTTATATCCTCGCCGTTATAGATGATTTTGCCGCTTGTCGGCTTTTCTATGCCCATAATGAGTTTTGCGATGGTGGATTTGCCTCCGCCGTTAGGTCCGGTGATTACCGTGAAGGAATCATCTCTGACGGTGAAGGAAACATCATCGATTATTTCAAGATTGCCGCTGTCGGTATCAACAGCGAAACTTACATTTTTAAGTTCAAGCATTATTAATCCTCGCCGGTTTTATCTGTATTATCTTCTTCGTCTTTTTTATCTGAGTTTCCGCTTCTTACGGCGGCAATGCCGATTGCCCCGAAAAGAATCAGGGCGCCCGCACCCGCGGCAATTTTCATAAGCGTGCTTCTCGGCAGATTTTTAAGGTCAAAAGCGGAGGGGGCGGTTGTTTCCGCCTGCGTCTGCAATTCAGCCGATGACTCCGTAACTGCATAGATTACGGTGACGGGCGCGGAAGTTTCCGCTGCTGACTTTTCAGCAGTCTTGCGGCTGCGCGTTGTTTTGACCTTGTGTGCCGTCGTCTTTGGCGCTTTGGTAGTTTTCACCTTTTCCGCTGTGGTTGAAACCTCTGCGGCGCTTGTCTTTGCCGCCTTGGTGGTGTGCGCCTTTGTTGTAGTCTGCACGCGGCTTGTGGAAATCTCGCGCTTCGTGGTAGTGGCTTTGGTTGTGGAGCCCGCTTTCTTTTTGGTCGTCTTTTCGGCTTCGGTTGTCTTTTCGGTTTCACCGGAAACACCCGGACGGTCAAAAGAAAAGCGCTTTTCGGCGGTAGTATTTCCGTCTTTGTCATAGAACTGAACCGAGCCGCTTTCTTTTTCACCGACACCGCCGACTTTATACTTTACCTTTACTTCACAGAACATAGCTCTGTCCGTCTTTTCCGGAGAATTGTCATAGCCGGGTATATCGAGTGCCGCTTCAACAAGCACATTGTCTGTTTCCGCGTTAAAAGTTTTTTGAGATGCGCCGTCACTGATTTCCGGGTACTTCAGAACTATTTTATCGAGGCTTGTTCCGTCTGAAGCGGTTTCGTTTTTCAGACCGTTAAGTCTGATTATGACACCGAAAGCATTTTTTCCTGTAAACAGGTAATAAACGGTGTCTTTTTCACTGTCAATAAAGCATTTCATATCGGCACTTGTGATATGATCGCCTTTTCCTCTTATCAGTTCTGTGTTTGAGACGCTGTTCCACTCGGCGTTTCCGCTGGCGTCGCCGTCTATCACTATGTTGTTGGCATGCGCCGTGACGATATTCAGCGCAAGAAACAATGCAACAAGCGCGATTACTGCCTTTTTCATTTGCTTCACTCCCGGTGAAGTTTTATTCACTTTCCTTAGTCTGCTTTCTTACATCTCCGCAGCAGTTTTTATATTTCTTGCCGCTTCCGCAGGGGCAGGGCTCGTTGGGGCCGATTTTTCTGCCTGCGTTTCTCTTGGGCTGTTTCTTTTCCGTGCCGTCGCTCGCGCCGCTCGTGGCGGTGATGGTCACGGTCTGCTTGCGCTGTGTATCCTCCGGTCTCTTGACAACGGCGGTGAGGATGATTCTGGAGGTTTCCTCCCTGATTTCCTCATTCATGCTGTCAAACATATCGGAGCCCACTTCTCTGTAAGCCACAACGGGGTCCGTCTGGGCGTAGGCGCGAAGGCCTATGCCTCTGCGAAGCTGGTCCATCGCGTCAATGTGATCCATCCAGTGGTTGTCAACAACGCTGAGCAGTATTCTCTTTTCAAGGTCTCGCATAATCGGCTCGCCGTTGTTTACGTTGGGGCCGAATTCTTTTTCTCTGCTCTCGTAGAGTTCATCCGCTCTTGTGAGAAGCAGTTCTCTCGCCTCTTCCTTGTCAAATGAATCCCTGAAGTCATCGTCGGTTGCAAGGTTGAAGCCCTTGAATTTATCTCTGAGGCCTTCAATGTTCCATTCTTCGGCGGGCAGCTGGTCGGGGCAGAAGAAATCGACTGCCTCGTTTATCGTGCTGTCTATCATTCGCCTGATTACGGGCTTGAGGTCCTCGCCGTCAAGCACCTGGTCGCGCTGTCTGTAGATAAGTTCACGCTGGCGGTTCATAACATCGTCATACTGGAGCACGCTCTTTCTGATGGCAAAGTTTTTGCCTTCAATGCGCTTCTGCGCGTTTTCGATGGTGTTGCTTATCATCCTCGCCTCGATGGGTATATCCTCGGGCGTGTTGAGGGTGTTCATTATGCTTGTGATTCTTTCGCCGCCGAAGAGCCTCATAAGGTCGTCATCGAGCGAGAGGAAGAATCTGCTCTTGCCGGGGTCGCCCTGTCTGCCGGAACGGCCTCTGAGCTGGTTGTCAATTCGTCTTGATTCGTGGCGCTCGGTGCCTATGATGAACAGGCCGCCTGCGGCTCTTACTCTGTCCGCCTCGGGCATAATCTCTTCATCGTATTTCTTTTCGAGTTCGGTATATGTTTTTCTCGCTTCGAGAATATCTTCGTTGTCGGTATCGGCAAAGCCCGTCGCCTCGGCTATCATCTCTTCGGCGTAGCCCATTCTGCGCATTTCGCTCGTGGCGAGGTATTCGGAGTTACCGCCGAGTTTGATATCGGTACCGCGCCCCGCCATATTGGTGGCGATGGTAACGGCGCCTTCTTTACCCGCCTGGGCAACTATCTCCGCTTCCTTGTCGTGATATTTGGCGTTTAAGACCTCGTGCTTTATGCCCCTCTTCTTGAGCAGGTGAGAGAGCGCTTCGCTCTTTTCGATTGAAACGGTACCCACAAGCACGGGCTGCCCTTTTTCGTGAGCCTCGCAGATAGTATCAATAACGGCGTTGTATTTTGCCTTTTCGGTTTTATAAACCGCGTCGGGCATATCTTCCCTGACCATAGGTTTGTTGGTGGGGATTTCGATAACGTCAAGCCCGTAAATCTGGTTGAATTCGCCCTCCTCGGTCATGGCGGTACCCGTCATACCGGAGAGTTTCTTGTAGAGTCTGAAATAATTCTGGAAGGTGATGGTGGCGAGAGTTTTGCTCTCGTGCTCAACATTTACACCCTCTTTGGCTTCTATCGCCTGGTGCAGACCTTCGTTGTAGCGTCTGCCGAGCATAATTCTGCCGGTGAATTCGTCAACTATGAGCACCTGATTGTCTTTCACCACATAGTCCACATCGCGCTTCATAACGCCCTGCGCCTTGATGGCCTGGTTGATGTGGTGCTGCAGCTGCATATTTTCGGCATCCATAAGGTTTTCGATATTGAAGAATTTTTCCGCCTTGGCAACGCCGAGCGCGGTGAGAGTGGCGGTCTTCGCCTTTTCGTCAACAACATAGTCCGCGTTTTCGTCGGCTATATCTTCAACATTGACTTTATTGTCAACCTCTTTTATTCTCTGGCATCTGAGGGTGACGGCAAATGAATTCGCGAGTTTGTACAGATCGGTGGACTTTTCGCCCCTGCCCGAAATGATTAGGGGAGTACGCGCTTCGTCGATAAGTATGGAGTCAACCTCGTCGACTATTGCGTAACTGTGGCCTCTCTGCACCTTCTGCTCCTTATAGACCACCATATTGTCTCTAAGGTAGTCGAAGCCCATTTCGTTGTTGGTGCCGTAGGTGATATCGGCGTTATACGCCTCCTGCCTCTCGGCGTTTTCTTTTTCATGGACTATCAGACCGACCTTGAGGCCGAGAAATCTGTAAACCTTGCCCATCCACTCGCTGTCACGGCGGGCAAGATAATCGTTTACGGTAACAATGTGCACGCCTTCGCCCGAAAGAGCGTTGAGGTAGGCGGGCAGGGTGGCGACGAGCGTTTTGCCTTCACCCGTTTTCATTTCGGCGATTCTGCCCTGATGCAGAATGATGCCGCCGATAATCTGCACGGGGAAGTGCTTGAGCCCGATAACGCGCCATGATGCCTCGCGGCAGGTGGCAAAAGCGTCGGGCAGGATATCGTCGAGCGTTTCGCCGTTTTCGAGCCTGCCTTTGAGCCAGGCGGTCTTTGCCTGCAGTTCTTCGTCGCTCAGGGCGGCGTATTCTTTTTCAAGCGAGAGCACCTTGTCGCACAGAGGCTGTATTCGTTTTACTTCTTTGGCGGAATAATCGCCGAACAGTTTTTTGAGTAATCCCATTGTGTTCTCCTTACTGCGCTGAATTGAAAGTGTAGATTACGGAGCCCGCGTTTGCTCCGCTGTCGTCGGAAACACGCGCGCTCATAACAGATGAGCCGTCAAGCCATACGAAGCCGCTCTCTTCACAGAAAAGCATCGGCTCGGAATAAACGGCGGAGGAGTTTTCGGAATCGGAGTATACGATTTTCTGCACGGGCACTCCGTTTTCGTTGTTTTCACCGTAAAATGCGATTACGGCTTTCGTGCCGTCGGGTGAAATCGAGAAAACATCTGCCGCGCCGAAATCCGCGCCGCCGAAATCCACCTTGTCGCCGGTGAGCAGATTGACCGCTTCGCCGCTTGATTTATTGAAAAGCCAGTTGCCGCTTCTCAGGTAATCACCGAAGTAATCGCCATCAAAGGCCATATCCTTCTTTTCGGATGTCTTGCCGTCTTTGGTAACGGCGGTCACGGACTTGAAGCCGTCCTTATCGGCTTTGAGGTAATGCATTCCGCCGGCGTCGGCAACAAACCAGGTGCCGATTATATCTTTCGCCACAATCTTCGGGCGGTAGGCGGAGGAGTATTCCATAATGTCGGTGCGTCTGCCGAGTTCGGATTCGTTATAGTAGCGCGAGGACATAAAGAGTTTTTGTGAACCGATTGAAGAAATGAATTCGTCGGTCATATTGTCCCAGGTGCGCTTATAGGTGGCGTTTGCGTCTATGAGCCTTGTATTCTGGCTGAGTTTGATTGATACGGAGGAGGCCTTCATATCATACTCAAAGATATCGTCATAGATTTTATCCGCGCTGTAGAAATCCTCTTTGGTATAATCTGCGAGAAGCAGATAGCCCGCGCCGTAGCCTGCGGGTTTCGTAACGAGTTTAACAAAGGCGTAGTCGTAGTATTTCACCGATGAACTCATATCGGAGGTAAACACGCCCGCGCCGATGTTTGCGCCGGAAACGGAGATGTATTTAACCTTTACGGGTATTGACTGACCTGAGGCATTGAGAGTAACCGAAACGGTTTTCACCTCTTCGGGAGCGGCTGTGAAGCCCTCCGCAGTCAGGCAGTAAAACTCTATGTTATTTTTTAAATCCGCCGCGAAGTAGTAGCCCTGTGTGCCGAGCGGCAGAAAGACTTTTCCGCCCTGCGCGGCGGGAGTGACGGCGTTTGAGTATTCCGAAGAGGCGAGCGAGAAAACTGCGTTATCGGGCACAGGCTCTTCGGCGGGCTTCGCGGTCTTTGAAGAAAGGACAAATACCACGGCGCTCAGCGCTGCCACAAGCGCGAATATTATGGTGAGAAGTTTAAGTGCTTTCATATTGAATCTCCCGTCAGATATCTATATCGAGTTCCACCGGACAGTGGTCGGAGCCGAAAATTCCGGTGTGTATTTTTGCGTCTTTCATCTTTTCGCACAGCCTGTCGGACACGATGAAATAATCTATGCGCCAGCCTGCGTTCTTTGCCCTTGCGGAGAAGCGGTAACTCCACCAGGAGTAAACCTCGGCAAGGTCGGGGTAGAAATAGCGGAAGGAATCGGTGAAGCCGCCTTCGAGCACGGCGGTCATCTTGCCTCTCTCTTCGTCGGTAAAGCCTGCGTTTCTGCGGTTGCTCTTGGGATTTTTGAGGTCAATCTCGTTGTGCGCCACATTGAGGTCGCCGCAGTAGATAACGGGCTTTTTCTTATCGAGTTTCTTGATGTACGCGAGGAAGGCGTCCTCCCATTGCATACGGTAGTCGAGCCTCGTGAGCCCGTCTCTGGAGTTTGGCACATACACCGTGATGAAATAGTAGTTTTCAAACTCGGCGGTGATGACTCTGCCCTCGGTGTCGTGCTCCGGGATGCCAATGCCGTAAGTTACGGCGAGCGGCTCCTCTTTAGTGAAAAGAGCAGTGCCGGAGTAGCCTTTCTTTTCGGCGTAATTCCAGTACTGATGATAGCCGGGCAGGTCGAGTGCAACCTGACCTTCCTGCACTTTTGTTTCCTGCAGGCAGAATATATCGGCGTCAAGGAAGGCGAAGGAATCCATAAAATCCTTGCCCATACACGCCCTTATTCCGTTTACGTTCCACGAGATAAATTTCTTCATAAAGTCCTCCGTATGAGAGAGGGGCACGCTGACCCTTATCAACGAATTATAGCATATATAACTAAATATGTCACTATTATTTTATAAAATATGTGTGAATTTTTTTCGGATTCTTGACAAAGAAATTAAGATGTAGTATTCTTACTTTGTACATTTACGGGCGCTCAGTGTGAAGCGGCCGTTTGTCAAAAAAACCTTTTACAGGAGGAAAAACCATGAAAAAGTTACTTGCAATTCTGCTTGCTCTTTCGATGCTCGTAGCATTTGCAGCCTGCGGCTCCAAGTCCGAACCCGAGACCACTGAGCCCGAGGTAACCGAAGAGATCACAGAAGAAGTTTCCGAGGACGCTTCCGAAGCCGTTTCCGAGGATGCAAGCGAAGCCGTTTCCGAAGATGCTTCCGCAGCTGAAGGCGACACCACCGCCGCTCCCGCAGACGCTTCCGAAACCGATGCTTCCGCAGCAGACGCTTCCGAGAGTGAAACCGAATCCACCACCGAAGCCGCAAAGATCCCCCAGACCACTGAAGAAATCGTTGCTTATTACAACGCAGCCCGCAAGGCTACCAAGCCTGCTCCCAAGGGCAATCAGACTATGGCTCTCAAGGGTGACATCACCGGTGACGGCGCTATCGGCACATTCTCCGGCATTCTGACCAAGGCTGCCAACAGCGCTCTTTCCAAGAACTCCAAAGAGACCGACTGGATCCCCGCAGCAGATCATGCCGATATCAAAGTTTCCGACGTTAAATCCGCTACCGCGAAAGACGACGGCAAAGGCAATGTAGTTGTTACCATCTACTTCAAGGATCAGGTTGACGGTTCCGACGGCGATTCCAACAACGGCGGCCCCGTAGCCCGCGGCGTTGGTACTCTCGGCAGCATTGACAGCGCACTCAATGAGATGGGCGCAACAATGACCGAAGGCAGAGAGACTGTTAAGCTCACCTACACTGATGCTTATGTAAAGAACGTAGTCATCAACCAGAAGAGCGGCAAGATCACTCACGGCGAGTGGCATTACACCGTTAAAATTTTCGTCGGCGATGCAAGAGCGAAGCTCGGTATCACCGCACATCTTGAAAACATCAATGCTGCTGTTGACTACAAGGTTGTTATCTGACCTGTCACACAGTAATCGTTAATTGAATTTTCCGGGCTCTCCGCCAAGGCGGGGAGCCTGTTTTTTATGTTGAAATTATGCCCGCATTATGATATTGTAATATACAGTAACAAACTCACGCGGAGCAATATATGAAAGAATACTTTTCTTCACTTTTCGCAACCCCGCTTATGGCGGCGGCGCAGGCGATCGGCTTTGCGGCAATGACCTGCGCCATAATCTGCTTTGCGCAGAAAAAGCGGAAAAACATAATAGTCTGGCAGATTATCACCCTCGCGCTGTGGGTGCTCCATTTCATTATGCTCGGCAATCCCACGGCGGCGGCAATAAACTCCGTGCAGATAGTGAGAAACCTGGTTTTCATTAACCGCGAAAAGCACGAGTGGGCGTCAAAGAATATCTGGCCGGTGCTCTTTATCGTGCTCACTCTGGCAATGGGAATATTCACCTGGCAGAGCCCGCTGAGCCTTATGCCGATGATTGCCACCTCGCTTGCGACTGTGGCGATATGGATGAAAAAGCCGCTCAATATAAGGCTCCTCACCCTGCCTGTATCTCTTCTCTGGTGCATATATGATTTTCTTACCAAATCAATCGCGGGCACCTGCAACGAAATATTCACGATAATCACCATAGTTATCGCGATTTTCACAATAGACTTAAAACAGACCGAAAGGGAGGAAATAAAATGAAAGTGCTTATGATTAACGGCTCGCCCAGAAAGGGCGGCAACACCTCAATCGCGCTTGACGAAATGGCAAAAGTTTTTGAGAGCGAAGGGGTTGAGTATGAAACCGTGCAGGTGGGAGCATTGGCAATTAAGGGCTGCCTTTCCTGCGGATACTGCGCCAAAAACGGAAAATGCGTGACCGATGATATCGTAAATGAACTCTCGGCAAAATTCGAGCAGGCGGACGGCCTGGTAATCGCGAGCCCCGTTTATTACGCGAGCGCAAACGGCACGCTCATATCCTGCCTTGACAGGCTGTTTTTCAGCAGTCATTTCGATATGACGATGAAGGTAGGCGCAAGCATAGCCTGCGCAAGGCGCGGCGGCTGCTCGGCAACATTTGACGAACTTAACAAGTATTTCACCATTTCGGGTATGCCCGTTGTCTCCTCCCGCTACTGGAACAGCATTCACGGCAGGGATAAGGGCGAAGCACTTAAAGATGAAGAGGGTCTTCAGACGATGCGCGTGCTCGCAAAGAATATGGTGTTTCTCATGAAGAGCATTGCCCTGGGCAAAAAAGAATTCGGCGTACCCGAAAAAGAGCCGAAAATCTATACGAATTTCATAGGATAAAAATATGACCGCTTCAAACAAAAAAGCGTTCCGCGAAGGGTTCAGAGACGGAATACCCATAGGGCTCGGCTACCTTGCGGTTGCCTTTTCGCTCGGTATCACGGCGAGGGCAAGCGGGCTCAACTGGCTTCAGGCTTTCATCGCCAGCGCCACCTCATACGCCTCCGCAGGCGAGTACGCGGGTTTCACGGTAATCGGGAGCGGCGGCAGTTATATTGAAATGGCGCTTATGATTCTTGTGGCAAACTGCCGCTATATGCTTATGAGCGCCGCGCTAAGCCAGCGCCTTGCCGCCGATATGCCCTATTACCACAGATTCCTTATGGCAACCCACGTGACGGACGAACTTTTCGGAATAAATATCGCAAGGCCGGGTAAAATCGTGCCTGCCTATGACTATGCCGCCTTCCTCGCGAGCGGACCCGCCTGGGCGGTGGGCACCGCAGTGGGAGTGATTGCGGGCAACGTGCTGCCCGACAGGATAGTCAGCGCGCTGAGCGTTGCCCTCTTCGGCATGTTCATAGCGATAATCGTGCCGCCCGCGAAAAAGAACAGGGTGATAGCGGCGCTCGTGCTCGTTTCATTTGCCCTGAGTTTCGCCTGCGGCAAAGTGCCCTATGTGCGCGACCTTTCATCAGGCATAAGGATAATCATACTCACTGTGGTTATCGCAAGCGCCGCGGCAATTCTTTTCCCCGTAAAAGATGAGGAAAAGGAGGGTGAGAGCGGTGCATAACATCTATGTATATATCCTGATTATGGGCGGCGTGAGTTACCTCATAAGAATGCTTCCCTTAACGCTCATAAAGAAGGAAATCACAAACAGATTTATAAAATCATTTCTCTACTATGTGCCCTATGTTACCCTCGCCGTGATGACTTTCCCGGCGATAATCGAGGCAACAAAAAGCCCGCTTTCGGGCGCGATTGCGCTGGCGGCGGGAATCATACTTTCTTTTATCGGCGCAAATCTCATTCAGGTGGCGGGCGCGTGCTGTGCGGTTGTATTCATCTGTGAACTTATAATAAGGTGACAAAATGAGCGACATTTTCAAAACCAAAGTTCCGCTTAAGTTTTCGGGCGGAAAATTCAGAATTCTCTGCGTGTCCGATATTCACGGCGGTATAGGTTACGATGAGAAACACACCGTAAGAGACCTTAAGAAACTGATTGATTACACAAAGCCCTCTCTTGTGCTGATGCTCGGCGATATCGCGGGGCCCGGCAAAATACATATAGAGACACAGGCGCAGTTAAAAACGATGCTCGACGGGCTTACCTCACCTATGGAAACGGCGGGCATAGCCTGGGCTCACGTTTACGGCAACCACGATGACAATTTCGGGGTTGACAACAAGAGCGCGCAGGAAGTGTATGAAACCTATCCGCACTGCGTTTCGAAGGCGGGCGACGAGAGCCTGCCCGGCTGCGGCAACTATGTGCTGCCCGTGTATGACGAAGCGGGCGAAAAGATACTGTTCGCCGTTTACGGCCTCGACTCAAACGGCGGTGACACCGAGTTCAAAGAGAGATACGGCTTAAATCCCGAAACGAAGATAGTCCTGCCCGAAAGGGGAGGCATAGACAGTTCCGAAAGGGGCGTTGATTTCTGCCAGGTGCAGTATTACAGACGCCTGTCGGATGAACTCGAGTCCCGTGAGGGTAAAACCGTGCCCGCGCTTATGGTGATGCACGTGCCCCTTCAGGAATTTGCCTTCGCGGCAAAGAATCCCGCCGAGTGTTCTTTCAAGGGGGAGAGGGGCGAAGAGATAAGCTGTCAGTGCTTCAACTCGGGTCTGCTCAGAGCCTGCGCCGAAAGAGGCGACGTGAAAGCGATGTGCTTCGGCCACGACCACGAAAACACCTGCGAGGCGCTTTACTGCGGCATTCACCTGACATATGACGGGCACCTGAGTTACCACGCCTCCCACAACAAAAAGACGAGGGGCGGCAGGCTTTACGAGATAAGCGAAAGCAGCCCGTCCGAAATAAAAACGGAATTCATAAAGGTAAAAGACATATGAAGAAAGGACCGGAAAACTCCGGTCCTTCTTTTTATCTGAGATTTATCACTATCTTGTTGTCGTCTCCCGTGCGGTCGTTATAAAGAAAATCCTGCGCCATTTCTTCGAGTGACGAGCCGGGAGGGATGAGACCCTCAACTTTCTTTATCTTAAACCTTTTCACTATCCTGTCAAGCCGCCTCGCGACTCCCGAGAGCACGATGTTTTCCGCCGTGTCGGGGGTGTAGGGGGCGTTGCCCGGGAAGATGCAGCGAAGTATTTCATAAACAACGTGAATCAGCGATTCGTTCTTTATCTGCTCCGCCTGCGCGGGGGTAAGCAGTTTCTTTGTTTTGCCGAAACGCATGAGGAATTTCATCTTCATTTTTGACAGTTTCCCGAAAGCCCATTTGCCGATAAGCCTGTGCTTTTTGAAAAAGTCAACCGGAAGTACGCCTCCCGCTTTAACAAGGAATTCATCATAGTTTTCGTTAGCGAGCGGAATAAGCGTTTCGAGTGCGCCGGGGAAGTTGAGGTGATAGAGGTGCTTGTAAACGGTTTCGCCGCCTGTGTCAACGCCGTCAAGCGCTTCTATGCCGATGCTGTCAACAACGCATTCGCCGCTTGCGGTGTCAATGTCAACCTTGCGCATTTTACCCGCCGCGTTTACGAGGGCGATTGTGGAAACATCATAGAAACTGCCGCCTTTTTCGCTCTTGTATTCGCGAATATTCTGCACATGGGTGTGGCCTGTGAAGACCACGCGCACATTCTTTTCGCACATTAGCTCCGACAGTTCGCGATAGCCGCCGTACATCTCAAAATCGACCATATGGCGGTAAACTTCAAACGGGGAAATGACCGGGTGATGCACCGCGAGCAGGACGAAATCGCCCGCCTCGTTTGCCGCATCAATCTCGGCGGTGAGCCATTTTACGCCGTCTTCAAACAGACCGCAGTGGCTTCTGCCGTTGCCGTTGTCGTTTATCATTATGAGGCGTACGCCGTCACCGAGTTTCACGGCGTAGGAGCCGCTCTCCCTGTGTACGCTTATCGCCTGATTCGGGCCGTAGTCGGCGTAGAAATCGTAGAGATCCGCCTTGCGCATGCAGGGCGTGGGCTCGGTGCCCGTTTCGGTGTAAACGCAGGCGTGAAAAAAGTTTTCGTCATCGCCTTCGCCGCAGTAGTCGTGGGTGGCGGTGGTCACATAAACTTTTTTGCCCGCCGCTTTAAGGCGATCAAGTCTCTCCCTGAAATCATAATGCGAATTCATATCGCCGTTGTTCACATTGTCGCCCGTGAAAATCACGGTGTCGGTCTGAGTGTCGGCGATTATTTTTTTGAGAAAGGCGTCAAGGATTTCGGGGGAGGATTTAAGGGCAATCTGGTCGCCGCGCTCCCTGCCGTTAATCGGCTCGCCCTCGACCCAGCTTTTTTTGGAAACGAAGTGCGAATCGGTTATGATATAAAATGATGTTTTTGTGTTATCCATTTCCTTATCCTATTTCGGGTTCGGGATTGTTTTCTTCAAGGCTGTTTACATAACTGTCAACCATCATGCTTCTTCTTTCGGAGAGTTCATAGTACATCTGCGCTCTCTTCTTCTTGGAGATGGGCCACAGCATCTTGGGCACTATGCCGAGCGCGCTCGTAACAAGGGGAACGACGGTGCACAGGTAGAAGAGCCACTTCTTGGTTCTTGCGTCCTGAGTGCCGACTTTAAGGCCCTGAACATAGCCGACCTTCTTCATAACGATGTTGTTGATGGTACCCATAAAGATGCCCTGAAGTTTCTGCACAAGACCCTTTGCAACGCCGGTGGTTGCCTCCATACGGTAGCCGTGCTTCCACTCGCAGTAGTCCATAGCCTCGTTCCACAGATCGGCGTTGATAACCTTGTTTACGCCGAAGAGCAGTTTGCTGAGGAATTCGGTGATACCGTAGCCGGTAAGCATGGGTTTGAGTTTAAGGTAATTCTTGTTGGTGATACCCAGCAGGAAGAAACCGAAGGTGACAAAGTCGCCGTACATATCGGAGCCGACCCACAGGAATTTTGATGAGAAGCGCTTACGAAGCGGGGCAACAAAGGCGTAACTGATACTGCCCACAGGTCCCGAAATACCGCTGACAAGCGCTTTCAGGGTGTTTATCATCGAATTCTGTCCGAAAACATCTATCCAGTAGTTGTCCTGGCTCGTTCCTACGCCGAAGCCGGAAAGGAAATCCGACAGACACATAAGCAGCACCGGATAGTTTGTGACAATGGCTTTGAAGCCCTCTTTGACGCTCGGCCTGTCGATTGTCTGAGGCACGCGCTCTTTGGAAACGAGGAAGAACCACAGCGTAAACGCGGAGGAAATCAGCGCACAGCCGACGCCCATGCCCATGAATATGCTGCGAAGGGTTATCTTCCATCTGCCTGTGGTGACCATATCGTACATAAAGCCGAAGATGTATCTCGGCATATCCTCGCCCATATAGCCGGTGAGCAGCTCCGCAAGGGTAATCAGGCGCACACGTTCATTCGGGTTGGGCGTGATGGTACTCATATAGCCGCTTCGGGCAACGCCGGTAAAGGTGTTGGCCGTTTCGGTGAATACGCTGAACACATAGTAGAAAATAAGTTTGGGAATATATGTGCCTGCCGTATTCGGGAAGAAATAGGGGATGAACCAGTAGAGCAGGCCGATAATGGTCATCGGAATCTGGAAGCCTACAAGATACGGGCGGAACTTGCCTATTCTCGTTCTTGTGTTATCGACTATGGCGGAGATGAAGGTATCGTTTATGATATCCCACGCGCCCGTGAATATGCCGACGATGGCGGCGATGTTGAAGTCGATTTTAACAACGTCCCAGATAAATCTCTGGCTGTATCCGTTAATGTTGAAGGTGTTTGACCAGTCGTTGAACAGATATGCAATAGTCTCTTTGGTGCCGATGTAGTTGAAACTTCTGTAAACGTTTTTGTCTACGCGGCTTTCGGCTTCCTGAGCAATGGTCTGTTCTCTGTCGTTAATCTGTTCGCTCATCCGTTTTCCGCCTCCAGTTCCAGATCTGTGATATAGACTTTAAGCTCGTCTTCATAGGTGTGCCCGTCGTACTCGAGTTTCATTTTGACCGAAAGAGTATCGTCGGGAGCGGCAAGGCTTTCGAGCGCCGTTTTGCTTACGGTTACAACGCCGTCTTCATCAATCGAGAGCGCCTCTTTGTCGGAGGGGGTGAAGGTGAGTTTGTAGTCTTCTTTTGTCGCGGCGGTATTGACTTTAATATCCGCGGGAAGCGCTTTCATATCATTGGGGTGCAGAGCGATTGAACGCTGATAGAAGCGGGCTCCGTACCATTTGAAAGAAACGCGCAGTGCTTTTCTGTAAGGCAGTTCGAAGTTTGCAAACAGGCTGTCCTGCTCTGCGGGGAGCAGGGTTACCGCATCCTGAGTAAGAACAGCGGATGCCTTGACTTTGTAATCGTTTGAAACGTCAACATTTACAATCTGATTGGTGACACGGTCAATCTTGTAAGAGATTTCGTATCTCTCGGCTTCAAACTGTGTTTCCTTGATTTCGGCTACGGGGCTGAGCGTTTCGGCCGCCTGCGCGTAGACATCGCTCTTTGTAAGCGTGTCAGTGTCCGCTTTTGCGGGGTCGAGTATAAAGGTGATGAAGTAATAGCCGTCATCGCTGACATTGCCCTCTTCGTCCGTATGACCCTGCTCGGCGGTAAACTCCGTTACATCCGCCTCGTTTATCACAATAGAGGGGGCGTTTTCGCACTCGCTCATTTTCACTTCCGATTCAACCGGATAGAAAGCGGCTATCTGACCGGCAGTCCTGTCCTTGATAAAGGAAACTATTGCCCGGTCTGCATCGCCAAACGGGGTGACGATATCGCCGTCAAGGTTTACGTCGGTGTGCCAGCTGCCCTCGGCATTGTCCGCCTTGCGGGCCTCTTCATAAAGCGTATTCACATAAGCGCACAGCGCCGCCTTGTCCTGAGGAAGTTCGGCTGCTGAAGCAACGGGTTCCTCTTCGGGCATCTTGAACTTGGGCTTATGGAGAGCCTTTTTTGCATAGATGCTGAGAGTTGTAAAGCAGATTGCGATAAGCAGTACAACCGCGATAACGATAAGGAGGATGGATTTTTTCTTTGAAATCTGACTCATAATTCTTTGCCCTCCTCTTCTGCTTTAAGCGCCTCTTCAAGGGCCTTGATTCTTTCGGCGCGTTCCTCTTCGCTCTCAAATACGGGAAGGGGAAGGCTGTCAAGGTCAACCTCGCCCGCGCGCACTTTTTTGAGCATCTCTTTGCGCTTGGGATCGTTTTCCCTGTAAGTGGGCTCAATGCCTTTCCTGAGCAGGGCGCCGTTTATGAGGGCAATTATCACGAAAATCACAAAGGATGCCGCCGCGCCGAATCCGAGCGAAACGGAGCAGAATTTGTTGCCCTTGATTACAACGCTCATCACAACAATCGCAATCTGAGCGAGCAGGGCGACAGCAGCGCCGATTACGGACACTCTCTTCATAAATTTCGTGCTGTTTGTAAGATTGAGAAATCCGAAGAAAAACGCCGCAAAAACAATCAGGTCAAAAATCAGCACAATTACAAACAGCAGCAGGGTAATCGCCGCAAAGAGGGTCGCGTCCGAAAGCAGAGCGCTTTTTGCAAAGTCAAGCTGCTTTAACAGAATGCCGTTGCCGAATGACTGAATCAGACCTATAAGCCCCACGCTGAACTTCTCGCTGAAGAACGGAAGCGTGTAGTGAACGCCCGCGAACGGAATCATAAGCGCGCATACTGCGCCGATTGCGAAAATCATACGCAGAATAGCGAGTTTGCTGCCGATGAAGTTTGCCTTGATGCGGGCAACAATCATACGGGCAACGGCGGATTCGAGTTCTGTTCTCTTGGCGTCCCTGATAAGGCCGTCGTTCTGCGTGTAATACATAATGTTTACGCCGCAGTGCTTACAGTTGGGTTTGAGATTGTAGAAAGGTATCTCGCCCCCGCATTTGGGACATTTCAACTCAATACCACTCCTTTGGTTTATGTTAACATCTCAATATTTATTTCGTTTTTCATATAGCCGAAGGTGATTCTGACAATCGTGTTGTCGCTGTCAATCACCAGTTTGCTTTTTCCTCCGCTGCCGGAGTAGGGGAAACCGCCGTGTGTGCTCACGCACGCGGAAAGAGTGCCCCAGGTGGAAATGCCGAAATCATATTCGCCCGCGAAAGGCATTATGAAGGAGAGCGAGTATTTGCCGCCGCCCACATAATACATACGGGTGATTTCGCTGTTGGAGTCATTTGCAACGGCGCCCACATAGGGCTGGAAACTGCCGTAGAGCACCACCTTTTCGGGCAGACGCACGCCCGTTTCGGGGTCATCGACATTTTTGCCGCCGTAGTCGAGCATTGAGGGGTTTGCAAACGCCCTATATTTATCATAACCTTCCGAGAGCAGTTTCGCCGCCGCGTCTTCCTGTGAGAAGCCGCCCGGGCAGGCGGAGGAGCGGTTGTTGAGTTTATAGACTCTGTCGTTGCCGTCGCCACCCGCGCCTATGCCGCGCATAAGCGGAAAGGCGAAAAAGCCGTCGGGGTTGTTGATTGCTGTCCATTTGAATGAATAATCGAGAAAAGCGTTGCGCGAGGCTTCATCCTGGCAGGCAAACCAGGAAATCTGGTCTCCGCCCCACCACTGATTCCACGCAAGTTCTTCATAGGAAAGGTGCTCTCTCGCCCAGACATCCCTGCCGCCCCAGTTATCATACTCATAGAGAAACGGAAGGGCCTCTTCGTGCACGCCTTCGGGTGAGATGCCGCCGCCCGATTTGCCCTCGCGCACAAGCACGAGTTTTTCGCCCGGCCTGTCAAGCACGGGGTAGCGGGTGAAGGGCATGGCGTTGTAGTCGAGCAGACTTCTGCCGCCGATTACGAGGGAGTGCGAGTGCGCGTCAAAAATGACTTTATGCCGCCTCGCGTGCTTTGCGCCGTATTCGCGCAACATGGTGATAACCTTGCTTATGCACCTGTAATCCCTGTCGTGCCCGGTGTAGAGGTGAATCTGCCCCATATGGAAGGCTTCATAGCCGCAGTCAATATAGTTAATGCCGCGGTAGTAAAACCACATCTGCGTTTCCTGCTTTGAGATATCCGGCATATTGGACCACGCGCCGGAGTCCGCCGGGAAAAGGCAGGCGTCATAATCGAAAAACCTGTCTTCGGGCTCAAGGCCGAATGATTCAAAAACGCGCGCGGGGATTTTTACGCTCTCAACATCCTCGCGGTAAATTGCCTCGAATATGCAGGCCTGCAGGATGATTTCGGGGTCCGCCTCGTGTATTTTGCGGGCGGCTTCGCGGCATTTTTCAAAATGCTCATCGTCGGGCATATTCGCCTTCCAGATTCCTGCCGCTCTGCCGAGAAACTTGAGCCCCGTTTTGAGGATTACTCTTATATCGTCGTCGAGCGTGTCGCTCATTGAAATCCACTGAGCCGATGCTGCGTGCGAGAGATAGTATTCGAGCACCTCTCTCGGCATCGAGCCGTCAAAATAACCTTTGTTCAACTGTATCACCGTGTCAGTCTTTGTTGTAATTCTTGAGGAACTGCTTTGTGCGTTCGCTCTGCGTGTTGCCGAATACTTCTTCGGGCCTGCCTTCTTCCACGACTACGCCCTTGTCCATGAAAATGACTCTGTCGGAAACGGCTCTTGCGAAAGCCATTTCGTGAGTAACGATAACCATAGTCATTTTTTCCTCGGCGAGCTGCTTGATAACCTTGAGCACTTCGCCAGTAAGTTCGGGGTCGAGCGCGGAAGTGGGCTCATCGAAGAAAAGAATTTCGGGGTTCATCGCGAGAGCCCTTACAATTGAAACTCTCTGCTGCTGACCGCCGGAAAGTTCGCAGGGGTAGGAATCTGCCTTGTCCTCAAGCCCCATCTTCGCGAGAAGGGCGAGGCATTCCTCGCGCACTTCCGCCTTGTTTCTTTTGAGCACGGAAACGGGGGCGTCCATCATATTCTTCAGCACGCTGTAATGCGGGAAGAGATTGAAATTCTGGAAAACGAGGCCGAAGATGTGACGGAAATCATTTAAGTTCTTTGCGTAAACGAGTTTGCCGTTTACCATATGCGCGGCATCTTTGTCATCATAGGTGATTGTGCCGGCGTCTATTGTTTCAAGGAAGGTGGCGCAGCGCAGGAGCGTTGACTTGCCGGAGCCGGACGGGCCGATAATCGAAATGACCTCGCCCTTATCAACATGCAGGGAGATATCTTTGAGCACGTGGTTGGTGCCGAAAGACTTCTGGATGTTTGTCATTTTAAGAATACTCACAGGCGCACCCCCTTAAATCTTGTAATAACTCATCTTCTTTTCGACCCTGCCCATCACGAAACTGACTATCACGTTAAACAGATAGTAGAAGATGCCCGCCACAACGAAGGGCACGAAACTCGTCTGCGAGTTTGCAATCTGCTTGCCGATAGTAAACATTTCCTGATAAGACACGGTGAAAGCAAGAGAGGTGTCTTTGACAAGGGTGACTATCTCATTGGTAACGCTCGGAAGAATCCTGCGGACAACCTGAGGCAGAATAATCTTGAAGAAGGTCTGTATTCTGCTGTAACCGAGCACCTGAGCCGCCTCATACTGCCCCACCGGCATGGACTCTATGCCGCTGCGGTAAATCTCCGCGAAATAAGCGGCGTAGTTTATCGCGAAAGCGACCACCACGGGGATGAGTTTGTTTCTTGAAACGCTTATGCCGAAAAGATAATACGGACCGTAGGTAACGGCGATTAACTGAAGCATAAGGGGCGTGCCTCTGAGCACGGAGATATATACTTTTGCAAAGCCCGAAAAAATACGGAATTTGCTGCCGCGCAGAAGCGCGATTATCATGCCGAGCGGAATGGCAAAAAGGAGAGTCAGGAAGAAAATGGCACAGGTTTTTTCGAAGCCTTCCGCCATTTTCACGAATATTGTCATCAATGTCATAGTTTTTTATTCCTTAATTTAAATAACGAAACCCGAAGGCGCATTTCTGCGCCTTCAGGGCAGAATATCGGATTTTGGAAATCAGTTGATGTAAATAAGGTTGCCCTTGATATCGGGATATTTGTCCGCAATCTGCTCATAGGTGCCGTTTTCAACAAGAGCGTTGAGAGCGGTTTCAACCTGCAGGCAGAGTGATTCGTCACCCGCGCGGAAGGCGATACCGTACTGCTCTGCGCCGAGTTCTTCGTCAAGCACTTTGAAGCCTGCGTTTTCGGCGGCGTATTTCTCGGCTACAGGCTTGTCAACGATAACGGCGTCAACAGCGTTGCCGGAAAGTTCGGTGAAGCACTTGAGGAAACTCTCACAGGTGATGAGTTCGTTGAAGGTATCGGTGAGATCCTTGAGGTCGCCGTTGAGGAGGGTTTCGCCGGAGGTGCCGAGCATAACGGCTACATCCTTGCCCGCGAGATCCTTGGAAGAGGCGATTTCGCTGCCGTCTTTTACAAGGATAACCTGAGTGTTGTCAAAATAGGGGTTGGAGATTACGTAGCCGGCTTCCTTCATGGAAGGAAGGATTGTCATACCGGACCATATGCAGTCGCACTCGTGAGCGTCAAGCTGAATGAGTTTTTCATCCCAGTTTACTGCGAACGCTTCGAATTCCCAGCCGAGATAATCGCAGACCGCTTTGCACACTTCAACGTCAAAGCCGGTGTAAGTGCCGTCTGCGCCGAGTTCGCTGAACGGGGGATATTCAGGGTCAATACCCATTATAAACTTCTGAGGAGCCGCTTCGGTAGAGGAAGTATCGGAAGGAGCAGCGGTATCTTTCTTTGCTCCGCAGCCTGCAAGAGCAACACAGGAGATAACCGCGAGAGCGGCAAGGATAATTGCGATGATTTTCTTTGACATAATATAACCTCCATTTTATAAAATAGACTGTATATAAACTTTATCATTTTACTAAAATAAAGTCAAGTGCCGCGCGCCGCGAAATTAACAAATTTTCCCATTACCGTTAAAAATGAATTCACACGCAATTCATAATTCGGGGTTAAACTCTGATTGTACGAAAGAGAGAGCCGCAACTCTCTTCGTATAAGCAATACCCCTCCTCAATTCAACCCCAATGTCAAAGCCCCCTGTCCGAAAGGACCGGGGGTTTTGGCATGCTTAATCAATTCGCAATTCGAAATGCGCAATGCGAAATGTCGGGTCGCTTCGCTCCGATTATATTATGCTCCGCATATCCTTGTTGCGGGCGGATGATATCCGGTCTCACCTGTCGGTTCGGTCGGTGCTTCTGCCTGCGGCAGAGGTGTCCACCGGACACCCGCA
>JAEEHB010000061.1 GCA_016280595.1 Clostridiaceae bacterium
ATTACTGACGAAAACACTAAATCAAATATCCGTAAAAATATCCGTTCATCTGCATAAAAATGGTATTTTTTAACGATTTTCAGTCGTTTTCAGAAAAATAAATAATCCCTTATAAATCTCGGAAAGCCTTGATATATAAGGGATTTGAGTGGTCCGAGTGACTGGCTTCGAACCAGCGGCCTCGTGGTCCCAAACCACGCGCGCTACCAACTGCGCCACACCCGGAAATATTAATATGTGAGTAATCCTTGAAAACCCGGAATTATGAGCTCGCGCACTCCGTCAGAAACATTGGTCGCCTTGCTCGCTGTTTCGCTTCGCAATTCTCCCTGTTTCTTCCTCTCTGTTTTATGTTGATATCCTTATTAGACTGAGATTAATGAGTACGCGCACTCCGGTTGCAATATAGTCGCACTGCCCGCTTCGTCGTCACAAGTTACGCATCACTCGTACCCGCGCCCTGAAAAATCTGTTTGCGCGAGTTCTCGTTCGCTCCACTGCTCCTCCTCTCCCCAAAAAGTCTTACCGGACTTTTTGAGGTCCCCGGTTTTTGCATTGCTCCTTATTGCGCCCAGCCTCTCCGGTTCGCTTCATCCGCCACCGGCGGCGCTCACCTCCGAGTTCCACCTGCGCCACACCCGGAAATTACAATAATGCGCTTTTTGATTATACTTATCTTTCACACGAAGGTCAACTGTTTTGTTGACCTTCGTGCATTTTTGTTCCTTAAAGAGTTACGCCGTTGCCTCTTTTTCTTTGGCGGCTTTTTTGGCTTCCTTCTTTGCCTTCTTCTCTGCTTTCTTCGCGAGTTTCGCCTTTTTCTCTTCTTCCCTGAGTTTCTTCGCTTCGGGGTCGCCTATATCCACAAGGTAGAATATCGCGGTCCACACGGCTATTCCGAGGAAGAGAACAAACAGCCATATATGCATGCCGGCGAGCGTGAGGTAAATCACAACGGCGGAACTCGCCACCGAGCCGAGAAGGCTCACGAGCACGCCTTCGCCGAGGATTGAGTCCACAACATAGTCAACCACATTGATTTCGCCGGAAAGGATGTCATAGGCAATCGAGTTGAACGCGCGGATGAACACTATCGCAAGCGCAACGCCGATTATGCCCGTAATCAGCATGGGCAGACGTTTGCCGGAAATGCAGGAGTAGATAATCACAAACAGCGCGAGCGCGAGCATCAGCACAAACGAGCCGACTATCAGCCCGAGCCTCACGTTCATCACATTGAATTCATCGGGCCAGAGGAAAACCTTGCTTGTGTTGATTTTCATCATAACGGAAAGCGGATCTTTGCCGGTGAAAAACATAATGAATCTCTTGATTGAAAATGTTTCCGCAACGGCTATGCCGGTGGATTCGCCCTTGGAAAGTTCTGTGAAAAACTCGTCAAGGCTTGAGTTTGTGCCGATTGTAATCTTTACAAAGTTTGCGAAAAAAGCCGCCACAAACACGCCTGCCGCCATCATGGCGTTGATGATTCTGTAAACTGTTTTCATGCTTTACCTTCTTTCCTTATTTCCAGCTGCTGTTGAGCGCTACCGTCCTGTTGAAAACAAGTTTGCCGGGGCGTGAATCTTTATCCACGCAGAAGTAGCCCTGCCTCATAAACTGGAAGGTGTCGCCCTCTTTGGAATCCGCTATGCCTTCTTCAACAAGGCATCCACTGAGGATTTCGAGGGATTCGGGGTTTATGTCATCAAGGAAGTTGCCTGTTTCCGAGCCGGGATTTTCGGCGTTGAACAGGCGGTCATACTGCCTCACCTCGCAGGGAACGGCGGCGGCGCTCACCCAGTGAAGAGTACCCCTCACCTTTCTGCCGTCGGGCGAGTTGCCGCCTTTTGAGGCGGGGTCATATGTGCAGTGAAGGCAGGTGACATTGCCGTTTTCATCGGTTTCATAACTCCGGCAGGTGATGAAATACGCGCCTTTGAGGCGGACTTCGTTACCGGGGAAGAGCCTGAAGTATTTTTTGACGGGCTCTGCCATAAAGTCATCCTGCTCCACATATATCTCTCTTGAGAAAGTGACGTTTCTTGTGCCGAGTTCGGGCATGTCGGGGTTAATGTCAACGGCAATCTGCTCGCTCTCGCCTTCGGGGTAATTGTCAATTATAACTTTAAGCGGGCGGAGCACTGCCATGGCTCTCGGCGCGCTGACATTGAGTTCATCCCTCACGCACGCTTCAAGCAGGCCGTAATCGACCACGCTGTAGGCCTTTGAAACGCCGATTTTATTGATGAATTCTTTGATTGCGCCCGCGGGGTAGCCCCTTCTTCTCATGCCGCAGAGGGTAACCATTCTCGGGTCATCCCAGCCGCTGACAACGCCGCTGTTTACCATATCAAGGCACTTGCGCTTGCTGGTGACACAGTAGTTTATGTTGAGGCGGGCAAACTCAATCTGCCTGGGCGGCTCTTCAAAGCCGATTTCTTTGATAAACCAGTCGTAAAGCGGACGGTGGTTTTCAAACTCAAGCGAGCACAGAGAGTAGGTGACGCCCTCTCTCGCGTCGGAAAGCGGATGTGCAAAATCGTACATCGGATATACGCACCATTTGTCGCCCGTCTGGTGATGGCTCACGTGAGCGATTCTGTAGATGACGGGGTCGCGCATATTGATATTGGGCGAACTCATATCTATCTTTGCCCTGAGCGTCTTTTCGCCGTCGGCAAATTCGCCTGCGGTCATACGGGCAAAGAGGTCAAGGTTTTCCTCAATGCTTCTGTCACGGTATGGGCTGTTTTTGCCGGGCTCGGTAAGAGTGCCCCTGTATTCCCTGATTTCATCGGCTGAAAGGTCGCAGACATAAGCCTTGCCCTTTTTTATGAGTTTAATCGCGCACTCATAGATGAAATCGAAGTAGCCGGAGGCGTAAAGACATTTATCCCATTTGAAGCCGAGCCACTCGATATCCTCCTTGATGGCATCAACATATTCCACATCCTCTTTGGAGGGGTTGGTGTCGTCAAGGCGCAGATTGCAGGTACCGCCGTATTTTTCGGCAGTCTGGAAGTCGATGCATATCGCCTTTGCGTGGCCTATATGCAGATATCCGTTGGGCTCGGGCGGAAATCTCGTCTGCACGCGGGAGTTAACCCCTGCGGCGAGGTCCTCATCGATAAAATCGTGTATGAAATTGGAAACGCTGTTTAATTCTTCCATCGGGTATCAATCCTTTCGGTTATTTCCAGGTTTCTGCCGCGGCACTGAGCCTTGCTTTTACCTCATCCTCCCCGAGCAGCTGCATAATGCAGTAAAGGTCGGGAGTGTTGCGGCGCGAGGTGAGCGCGATCCTGATGACGGTTGAAACATCGCCCACGTGGCCCTTGAAGGCACCGGGATTCTGCTTGTATTCCTTCACGTTGGGGGTAAAGCCGAGCGGCTCGCACAAATCCTTGATGTGGGCAAACCAGGCGTCCTTGTCATCGGCGGGCGAATACGCCTTTGCGTAGGCGCATACTATATCGTAAGCGTCCTGCTTTGAAATGTTTTCGGGCAGGGTGAAATCCGCTTTGTAAAACTCGTTGAAGAAGTAGGAAACATAGTCCTTCACTTCGCTCCACTTTGCTATATCCTTGCGGGGCTTTGGATTTTCTCTGTCAATGTTGAGAATGTTTCTGCTCTTTGCGGGGTCTGCGCTGAAAACATCATAAAACTCTTTGTCATACACACTCGCCCACTCGGCAATTCTCTCATAAACGGTGTCCGCCGTCATAACGGAAATGACGTTTTTGCTCACATCGTTGAGTTTCACGAGGTCAAAGAGACAGCCGCTTGAACTCATCTTTTTGAGGTTGAAGGGGTAATCCATTGCAGGCACCGAGGGATTTGCCCTGCGCCAGTCCTCAAAACCTGAGCTGAGAAGGGTAAGCAGGTATTCGGTAAGGCTCTCTTTCGGGAAGCCCTCTTCAACGAAATAACTCACTGCCGCTTCCGGGTCCTTGCGCTTTGAGAGTTTACGCTTGTCGCCCGTTTCATCGTCAAACTTCATAACCTGTGGCGTGTGCGCGTATTTTGGCACTCTGTAGCCGCAGGCTTTGAAAAGAGCGATGTGTTTCGGCACGGAGGAAATCCATTCCTCGCCTCTTACCACATGGGTGGTGCGCATAAAGTGGTCATCACAACAGTGCGCGAAGTGATAGGTCGGGATGCCGTCCGATTTGAGAAGCACCTCGTCGATGATATTTTCGGGCATTTCGATTTTGCCCCTTATCATATCTTCAAAGAAAATGCGCTTGTCGGGGCTGCCGTCCGAGCGGAAGCGGAGCACCCAGCTTTTTCCTTCGTTTATATTCCGCTCAATCTCTTCATAGGAGAGGTCGCGGCACTTTGCCCATTTGCCGAAGTAGCCTCTGATATCGGCGCCTTCCGCCTCCTGCTGCTCGCGGATTGAATCGAGGTCTTCCGAGGAACAGAAGCAGGGATATGCAAGACCCTGCTCAACAAGCGATTTCGCGACCGTCTGATAAATCTCAACTCTTTGGCTCTGCGTGTATGGGCCGTAACTGCCCGTCTCTGTGCCGAAGCCGGTGACGCCCTCGTCAAACTCAACGCCGAAGGCTTTCATACCGTCTGTGATGCCGGAAACGCCGTCTTCTATTTCACGCTTTTTATCGGTATCTTCAATCCTGAGATATGATATGCCGCCTGAAACTTTGGCGGTGAGCACATCCACAAGGGCGCCGAAAAGACCGCCTATGTGAAGGTAACCCGTTGGGGAAGGGGCGAAACGGGTCACCCTCGCGCCCTCGGGCAGGTTTCTCTCGGGATAGAGTTTCTCGTAGTAATCCGGGGTTTTGTCAATACCGGGGAAAAGCAGGTTTGCGAGTTTTATGTTATCCATCGGGATGCAAACTCCTTTGTTGAGCATAATTATAGTTATTTTAATAAATTTTATCGTAAATATCAAGTGTATAGGTTGAAAAAGTGTGAAAAATACGTGAACAATCGGCCGGGACAAAACTTTTCTTTACAAATTCCTCTTATTAAGTTATAATTATAAGACGATTGAAAAACACGATACTTGCTTCGGCAATTACACGGATACGGAGACTTTTATGGTACAGTTTGAAGAATTAAGACTTTCACTGCTTGAAAACACCGAGAAGCTCAAACAGCTCGGCGAGGCGCTCGGCATAGAGGCCACAGTAAAGGAAATAGAGGACCTTGAAGCGCAGACCGCTCAGGAGGGTTTCTGGAATGACCTTGAGCAGTCGCAGAAAGTTCAGCAGAAAATCAGCCGCCTCAAAAGCAAGGTCGGCTCTTATGACGCGCTCAAAAGCAGTTTTGACGACACGCTCGTGCTCATAGAACTCTGCGACGAAGAGGGCGACCTTGATATGCTTGACGAGTGCAAGCAGGGCGTTGAGGCCTTTGTGAGCAAACTTGAGGATATGACGCTGAGCACCCTGCTCTCGGGCGAATATGACAACAGCAATGCCATTCTCACCTTCCACGCGGGCGCGGGCGGCACCGAAGCGCAGGACTGGAACCAGATGCTTGTGCGTATGTATCAGCACTGGGGCGAGAAAAAGGGCTTCAATGTGCAGATGCTCGACTTCCTTGACGGCGATGAGGCGGGCCTCAAATCCGCCGTGCTCCTGGTTGAGGGCGAAAACGCCTACGGCTACCTCAAGGGTGAAATGGGCGTTCACCGCCTTGTAAGAATTTCGCCGTTTGACTCCTCGGGCAGAAGGCACACCTCGTTTGCCTCGCTCGAAGTTATGCCCGAAATTGACGACAATGTTGAGGTTGAAATCAGCCCCGACGACCTTAAGATAGACTATTACCGTTCCTCCGGCGCGGGCGGGCAGAAGGTTAACAAAACCTCCTCTGCCGTAAGAATCACACACATCCCCACGGGCATTGTGTGCGCCTGCCAGGTGGAGAGGAGCCAGCATCAGAACAGAGAAGTGGCAATGAAGATGCTCAAATCGAAACTCATCGAAATCAAAGAGAGAGAGCATCTTGACAAGATAGACGATATCAAGGGCGAGCAGAGAGAAATTGCCTGGGGCAGTCAGATCCGCTCCTATGTCTTTATGCCCTACACGCTTGCGAAAGACCACCGTACCGGCTTTGAAATGGGCAACATTCAGGCCGTTATGGACGGCGATATAGACGGTTTCATAAATGCATATCTTAAAATGGAGTCCCTTAAAGGGCAACAGGAATAAAGGTGTAATATGAACAGGAAAATCATACCCGCCGCGCTCGCGGTCATTGCCGCCGCCTCTCTCATCTTCTGTGTAAGAGCGGTTGTTACAAAAGGCAGGCAGACCATAAACACGGCGGAAATAAGCGAAAATACTCAGACGGACGACACGAGCGTTGTTACCGTGACGGATGTTTCGCAGTCGCTTACGGAAGAATCTTCGCTCACGGAAAGCGCAACCGACTCCGCAGTGCCCGTAACCATGCCGGGCCCCGCATCGGTTACCGTTTCCACACGGCTTGACACAACTTCGTCCCGGCCGTCAACCTCGAAGGCTCCCGCCTCGCCGGTAACTTCCACGACTGCGGCAAAGCCCTCGTCAACGGCTGCCCCCAAAACAACTTCGACAACAGCCGCCTCAACGAAGGCGACTTCCGATTACCCCTACGCCTACGCGGGCTTCAATCCCCGGCCTGCCGACCTCAATGTGGCCGACTGGAGACTGATTCTCGTAAACAGGGATTATATTCTGCCCGAAGGCTACGAGCCGCCCGAACTTGTTCACTCGGTAAAAGGTGATTCCGACAGCAAACTGCTCGATTCGAGAGTTGCGCCCTATTATAACGAAATGTACCTCGCCGCGCAGAAGGACGGCATAGACCTCTACACCGTGTCGGGTTACAGAAGTTACGAGAGGCAGAAAACCAACTTTGAAAACAAGATAAGCACATACAGAAGCAACGGAATGAGCAAGGTTGAGGCCACGCAGAAGGCGGCAACCATCATCCTTCCGCCCGGCACAAGCGAACACAACCTCGGCTTTGCCATGGATATCTGCTCGCTCGAGCAGAGTTTTGAAAACTCCAAAGCCTTCAAGTGGCTCAACGAGCACGCGGCGGATTACGGCTTTATCCTGCGCTACCCGAAAAACAAGCAGGATATCACCAAAATCATATATGAGCCCTGGCACTGGAGATATGTTGGTGTTGAACACGCAAAGGCCATCAAAGCCGCAGGCGTGTGCCTTGAGGAATATCTGAGGAAAGCATAAACCGAAAGGAGAATAAAAGTGAGACCTGAAAACTGTGTAAAAAACTATCAGTCCGACCGCAGAATGTACGCCAATTATGTGGCGAGAAACATCAAGAAAGTCTGCAAGGAAGTCGGACCCAGAGCCTCCGGCTCCGAAAAAGAGCTTGAGGCGCAGGAGTGGCTCGCAAATGACCTGCGCACAAGCTGTGATGATGTGAAAATAGACGAGTTTTCACTCGCCCCCCACGCGTTTATGTCCTGGGTGCAGATAGCGGTGTTTGCCGGTGTTGCCGGTGCTGTGCTGCTGTTTCTGACAAGATTTTTTTCGGCGCTTACGCTCATTTTCACGGCTGTTGCAACCGCGCTTCTGCTGATTGCGATTTTCTTTGTAATCACCGAGTTCCTTTTCTACAAGGAGCCGATAGATTTGTTTATGCCCAAGAAAAAGTCACACAATGTGGTGGCTGTCAGAAAGCCCTCCGGCGAAGTGAAAAGAAGAATTATTTTCGCAGGCCACGCCGACTCCGCTCCCGAGTGGAGATTTACCTACTGGGGCGGCCCGAAACTCCTGCTCCCGATGATTATTCTCGGCCTCGCGGGGCTTCTGTTTACAACCGTAATCAATGTTATGGCTCTTGTGCAGACTCTCAGGGGCGTTGATATCACGGCGGGCACTCTCTTCCCCGTGCTTTCGATAATCAATGTTTGCATGATACCCGTTTTTCTGTTTGAACTTCTGTTTTACAGCCACAAGCATCCCGTTGAAGGCGCAAACGACAACCTTTCAGGCTGCCTGTGCTCAATGGCAGTGCCGAGATTTATGCAGGATAATGACATCCGCTTTGAAAACACCGAGATTATGGTGGTACTCACCGGCTCGGAGGAATCCGGCCTCAGAGGCGCGAAAGCCTTTGTGAAAGAGTATGCGAAAGACCTCGCGGACGCCGAAACCGCATTTATCGCGATAGACACCGTAAGAGATTTTGACTTTATGGCGGTTTACCACAAGGATATGACCGGCACAGTGAAAAACGACGCCGATGTTTCAAAACTTCTTCAGGACGGCGCCGCTCTCGCGGGCTACGACCTGCCGCTCAAAACTCTCTCTTTCGGCTCGTCCGACGCCGCCGCAATCACAAAGGGCGGCATGAAGGCAGCCTGCTTTGCCGCTATGGACCCCGCCCCCGCGCGCTATTATCACACACGCCTTGACACGGCGGATAATATCGACCTCAAAACCATTGAGGCGGGCGTAGGCATAATGCTTGAAACCGCATTTCTCTTTGATGAAAAGGGATTTGAAAAATAAACCGCAACCCGAATTAAACTGTAAAAGGAGTAACCGAAATGAGCCGTAAACTGATTGCTTTGACAGCCGTTTTACTTACTTTTGCTCTGCTCTTCGGCTTTGCCGGATGCAGCCTTATTCCCGAGGGCGAAGAGGAAACCACCACAACCGTAAATGTGAAAACTCCCCTGCCCACCGATGTTACCTCGTCAAAAGACGAAAACGGTAATATCATCACGGATACCGATTATTCGCCCGAAGCCCTCGCGAAAAACACCGCGACTGTTTTTGAATACTTCAACAAGGTGATAAATGAGGTCAAGGGCAAAAAGGCGGCGCTTAATTACTCTACCCGCCCCGATATCGGTCAGTGCGAGGATGAGGAAGGCAACAGAATCCCCTACTGTGAAAACGAATATATCGCTGCTGCAATCACCGGACTTAAAAGCAAAATGGTGAAAGGCGGCTCAACCTCAATCCCCTACGGTCAGGAATACAACAGAGAGGTTCCTATTAAAGACACTCTCTTTGTTTCAAAACTTGATGCGAAGGACATTGAAAGCGCAACCTGCGTTGACGACGGAGCGGTCAGAACAATTACGGTAAATCTCAAAAACCCTGTTGAGAAATCCACTCTCAACAAGGCTTTCGATCAGGAAAATATGGATACTGTTTTAAGCGAGTTCCGTAAAGCGGAAAAATACTTAAAAGTTGACGAGCCCGAAATCACATACGACGACTGCTCGATTATTATTACCGTAAACATTGAAACCGATGAGGTGACACAGATAAGATATGAAAAATCGGCGGATGTCAGCACAAAGGTGACGGGAACCGGAACTCTTGAAAGCATAGGAGAGCAGACGGTGCGCTTTATGTTTTACTCCACGACAACCTATAACCTTGATTATACAGACCCCGATGCTACCGCAATAGCCGAAAGTTAAAACAGAAACAAAAAAAGCCGCCCCCCGGGCGGCTTTTTTTATTATTCAAATGCTTTTTCCGCCGTGCGGCAGATTTCTTCGATTTCGTCTCTTTTCTTTATCACCGCAAGCCACTCCTCCGGTATATCCTCATATCCGTAGTAAAGGCCTGCGAGTCCGCCGCAGATTGCGCCGACGGTATCGGTATCCTCGCCGAGATTCACTGCCGTGAGAAGTGCGTCGCGCAGGGTGTTTGTCTTTATCAGGCACCATACTGCCGCCTCGAGTGAATGGACCACGTAGCCGCTGCTTCTTATGTCAGGCGCATCTGTATTTATAAACTCATAGAGGTTGCTGAGTCTTCCGTAAAAAGAGAGGTCCTGAAGATTTCCGATGTCTTTTTTGTAGAAGACAAAACCCTCGTCAAGACCTTTCTGCAGGCGGTCAATGAGAGTGCCGTCGCCGTTTGCGATGCTCCTCGCGGCGAAGTAATAAAGGCCGCAGGCTATCTTTGAGCGCAGGTGCGCGTGAGTCAGGGCGGATACGGTGTGTACGGCTGCTACCGCTTCGCTGTCCGTCATTTCTCCCCTTCTCTGCATCTCTATGCAGTAGAGGCAGGCGGGCATAATGCGCATAAGCGAGCCGTTGCCGTTGTTTCTTTCATGGTTGCCGCCGCAGGAGGCGATATCCGCGCCTTTCATATAGTTTTCTATCGCCTCGCTCGTGCCGAAACCTATATCGAAAGAGTAACCATAGGGCGTGTATTCGCCGTCTGAATACCAGCGGACAAATCTTTTCATAATATCTTCGGGGTCAAGGCTTTCAGTCTGCGCAATGCTGTAAAGGGCGGCGAGAGTCAGACTGCTGTCGTCGGTCCACGAGCCCTCCGGCAGGCCGAAAGTGCCGTAGCCTCTCATGCCCGTCACGGGATTCGCGGCGATTTCCTCCCTGCTCATAAACTGCACGGGGCAGCCGAGCGCGTCGCCCGTAACAACACCCGCAATTGCGTCAAGCCACATCATATTATTTGCTCCCTTTTTTCTTTTCTTTATGCGCCCTTATGGGCTCAAAGAATTTGTCTTCGTCAAACGCCGCGTTCATTTCCTTCACGCTTCCGGCTTTTCTCGCGCAGCAGACCATATCGCTCATAACCCTGAAGTTGAGGGCTGTGCCTTCGCTGTCCTGCTCATAGGTTACGGCTCTTTCCGGGCGGATGCCTATGCGCCCCGCCTCCTTCACGGCGTCGATGTTTGCGCCGATGAAGATGAATTCCCAGCCGTACTTTTCCTTCTGGCGCTCAATCATCCTTTTCACCTTGTCGGCGGAGTAGCGTCTGCTCGCGTTTTCCATGCCGTCGGTGGTGATGAAGAATATCGTCTTTTCGGGCACATCGTCATTGCGGGCGTACTTGTGTACATTGCCTATGTGGTGAATCGCTCCGCCAACGGCGTCAAGCAGCGCGGTGCAGCCGCGCACATAATACTGCGTGTCGGTCATAGGCTCCACTTTGCCGATATCAACTCTGTCGTAAATCACTTCGCTCAGGTCGTCGAAAAGCACCACGGAGACGAGCGCTTCGCCTTCCTCTTTCTTCTGCTTTTCAATCATACTGTTGAAGCCGCCGATGGTGTCTGCCTCAAGCCCGCTCATTGAGCCGCTGCGGTCGAGTATCATCACGAGTTCTGTAAGTCCTTTTTTCATCTGTGAATCCTCCTTTGATTTCAGGGGTATCCCCTGTTGTTGTCAAAAGATTATCACAGATTTCCGCCGGAAAGGTCGCTTTCCGCGCGACATTTTATGAGCCGAGCGTTTCCTCGCCGTATTTGAAGAGAAGAAGGTTTATATCGAATATATTATATATCTTGTTTTCTATGCAGTATTCGATTATCAGGTCAAAGTTACTGCTCTGCGAAAGGGTGAAACCCGCGCTCTTAAGAAGATCAAGCGTTTCGTCAAGGCTGAGTTCCATCGCCACAGCGAGGGCGACAGCCGTTTTCCTTTTCGGCTTGTAGTTGGGCGTGCATCTGATTTTTGAAAAAAGTTTGCGGTCGATATTCGCCCTCTTATACACCTGCGTGTCGGAAAGTCCTTTTTCATCTATATAGCGCATAAGGCGGTCGGGAAAAGTTTCCCCCGCTTTTTTTATGAAATCGTCAATGCTTTCTTCCGTGGGAGTTGCCAAAGAGAAAAGCGGCTTTTTTCCGGCAACAGCCGCTTTCTTTTCCGGTCTGTCGATAATTGACGGCTTTTTCAGACCTTTCGGCTTCTCCGGCTCCGGACCGATGCCTGCGCAGATAAGATAATCTTCGTCATCGGGCGCGTTGCGGCGGTTGAGAGAGTAATTGTGCAGTTGTCTCTTTTCACTTACATAACTGTCGTCAATAAACTCGGGCACTCCGAGCCTGTCGCTTATGAAACTCTCAACCGATTTAAGCAGTTCCTCCGAAACGCGGAATGCCGTTTGGTCAAACACGGCTATAGTGACTTCCATCTCGTTTTCGCTCAGGAAAGCGGAAATGGTGTCAACCGCTATTCTCAGCGCCTTATCCTTCGGGAAGCCGTAAACTCCCGTTGAAATCAGAGGGAAGGCAACGCTTTTGCATCCGAGGTCAAGCGCGGTGTCAAGCGAGTTGCGGTAGCAGGCGGCGAGCGTTTCAAATTCGCCGTTCTCCCCGTCTTTCCACACGGGGCCTACGGTGTGAATGATGAAATCGGCATTAAGGCCGAAGGCGGCAGTGACTTTCGCTTCGCCCGGTTTTATCTCTCCGATTTTTCTGCGCTCGGCAAGGAGCAAATTCTCCCCTGCCGCTTCATATATCGCCGCGTCCGCGCCGCCGCCGATTACGGGCTTCGGGTTTGCGGAATTTACAATCGCGTCGGCTTTCACTTTTGTTATATCGTTTCTTACTATGTTAAGCATATTTTCTCCTTTCGGCTGAAGTTTACGTACTTATATATTATATCATATCATCATTTATATTTACAAGGTCGCTTTCCGCACGACATTTTATCGAAAAAACTGTTGACAATGAATTTCCCGTGTGATATGATACGCTTCCTTTCCCTCAAAGCGCCCCCCTTGAGAAAATATCAAAAAATCCGTTTTCCCATCGGTATGCCCGGGGAAACGGAGTGATAGAATATCCGTGCATCGAAAAAACAAACAACCAACAAGGAGGAATTATTTATGACATTAACATCCGCACAGGCGGCGAAACTGCTCAAAAAACTTAATGCCATTCTTGCCGACATCCGCCGCACAGAAGATAAGTCAAGTACTTTCCTCGCGGCGCTCGGAGAAGATGTTGAGAGCGTAAGGCCCGAGTACAGTTACGAGGACACCCGCAAAAACGAAGACGCGGTCAAAGAGGCCATCCGCAAGGTGAAGCACGCGATAAACGTGTTTAATACCACCACCGTTATTCCCGAATTCAATATGACGGTTGACGAGATGCTGGTCTATATCCCCCAGCTGACCGACAAACTCGCCGCCCTGGCTTCGCTCAAAGGCCGCCTGCCAAAAGAAAGGCAGAGCACTTACGGCGTAAGTTCTTCAAACTTAATTGACTACCGCTATACCAACTATGATGTTGAGAAAGCCGCGGCGGACTACGCCGAAACGGCGGACATTCTTTCGAGCGCGCAGCTTGCCCTCGACAAAGTAAACACAACCTGCACCATGGAAATTGACATTGATATCTGAGTAATTTCCCCGGCGGCGCATCTTAACTTTGATCAATCTGATTTTGCAGAGTTAAGGTTTATTGTGAAAGATAATTTGTTATTCTTTTTTCGTTATAGGTTAAAGAAAAATGTTCAGTGTATTAAATCCTCTTTCATAATTAAAGGTGTGCTGCCGAAAACTTTACCCGCGCGGCCGAAGTACCGGGTTTCAGGCCGCGTATTTTTATTTACAGAAACAGAAAACCGTTTTTTGAAATTATGAGGTGACAGTATGAATCCGAACGACATCAAAGACGCTCATTTCTACTCAAGCAACAACAGGCCCGCCCTTGAAAAGGGCGAAAAATGCGGCTGTTTCAACTGCCTTGAGATTTTTGACTCCTCCCTGATAACCCGTTATTACACCGCCGATACCCGTATTGACCGCCTGGGCACGGCAATCTGCCCCTACTGCGGTATCGATTCCGTGATAGGCGAAAGTTCCGGCTACCCCATTACTCCCGACTTTCTCAAAGAGATGCAGAGATACTGGTTCGGCGTTGATTGACCCTCCCCGGCGCTTGAAAAATCATTCTCCGTGTGATAACATAATCCCGAATAATCAAGGGAGGAAACGAAAAATGAAAACTTTTGACCGCAGACTGCCGGTGACGCTTTGCGTACTGCTGATTATCGCTCTGCTCGGCGGGCTGTGCCTGCCTTCGTTTGCCGCAGGCGGCTTTGCCTACACTCACAATCCGCTCGAAAATCCTTCCGCCGCGGCGGACATTGTCGCGGACGAAAACGCCGTTTACGGCTACCGCCCCGGTGAAAACGGAAGCCTGAGTATGTACGCCTCCGCGGACTGGTCCGACCCGGCAATTGTTGAAAGCGGACGCGCGGACAGAATAAAATATCACAAGAGCATTGAATCGATGTACACTATGCTCCGCGATATGCAGAAGCAGGGCAAAAGCACAGAGGAAATTGCCCGCGCCGTGAGCACAAGGAGAAACGAAATCCGCCTTGAGGCCTATGCCGACAATCCCGAAGGGCTTGCCGAATTAAAGGCGAGAAACCTTGCGACATACGGGCACGAAGAAGGCCCTCTGCCCGATGAACTCTATGAAAAATACGGCTCGTGGGAAACGGTTATAAAGAAGGCTTTCAACACAAACGCGGGGATGGATGCCTGCCTCGGGCTGTATGATAATTATTATTTCCTCTATGCCGCGCAGGGCGATGTGCCCGCGGACATAAGTGTCTCTCTGCCCGCCGGTGCGGTGTGCCGCGTGAAAAAGACTGTTACTCTGAATCCCGTGACACAGGCGGACTGTGCATACACGGTTTCATTTACCTCCTCCGACCCGGATATTGCGCAGGTTTCCGAAAACGGCACGGTAACCGGAATTGCCCCGGGAGAAGCGGAGATATTCTGCGTGGTGACCGACCCGGGCGGCTATACCCACACCGCAGGACCCTGCAAGGTCACGGTGAAATACACATTCCTGCAGTGGATAATAATGACCTTCCTTTTCGGGAAATACTGGTACAAATAAATTCTGTTAAAAAATGAACGCCTGTCAGCGGACAGGCGTTTTTTGTATGCAATTAAAAATCAGAAGAATTTCCACCTTGTGAGCAGGTATCCGGGTATAACCACGATGATGAAAAACGCCCACGAAATCAGGGTGAATGTCCTGATGAATTTCATACCGTTGCCGGGGTATTCGCGCACATAGATGCGGTAGTTGATTACCGAGGCAAGCGAGCCGATAAGTGAGCAGAGGCCTGCGGTGTCCGCGCCGTAAATGAGCCCCGCGAAATCCTTTGTGAAGGGGTAGAGCACTATTGAGGCGGGCACATTTGAGATAATCTGGCTGAGCCCTATCGCCCACCAGTATTCGCGCCCCGCGACCGACCTGCTCAGAAACTCCGAGATTTTTTCGTTGCCCGCGATTGACGATGAAAAGATGAAGAAGCAGAGAAATGTGAGTATCAGCACATAGTCAACCCGCAGAAAAATCTTTCTGTCCGCTATAAAGATTGCCGCAACCACGGCAATCAGCGCCGCCCACCAGAGAGATGTGCGGGTGACGATTACTGCCATAACGAGCACAAACAGCAGGATGTATGTGACCCTCTGCGGTTTTCTTTCGCTGAGCCACCCCTCGCTTTTATGGGTGAATATAATCTTTTCTTTCACGTCTTTGCGGCAGAGCGCCAGCACAAAAATCACAAGCAGCACAGCACTCATAACGCACAGCGGCGACATGTGAAGCACAAAATTCGCAAAATCAGTCTGCTTTGCCTGACCGTAAAGGAAAAGATTCTGCGGCGAGCCGAAGGGCAGCAGCAGGGAGCCGCGTATTGCCGCGATGTTTTCCATTGAGATTACGGGCAGAATGTATTCCTCTTTTTCGCCGCTTCTGAAAAGCAGAATGGTAAGCGGCACAAAGATAATAAGCGACACATCGTTTGTGACAAACATCGAGGTGAAAAACACGCCGAAAATGAGAAAGAGCGAGAGCGCGGCAACCGTGCCGAGCCGTGAGGCGAGGTTTTCAACCGGTCGAAGCACGCGCTCCTTCTTGAAGCCCTCGAGCACGCAGAGCATCATCAGCAGAGTGCCCAGGGTACGCCAGTCTATCCCCGCAAGAAAATCCTTCCCCGGAGGCGTGATGATAAGCCCCGCGACCGCCGCAGGGAGCGACACCGTGAGCATCATTTCTTTTTTTACAATACCGAGTGCTTTTTTCATACCGCTTGTAAAGTCTGCCTTTCCGTTTTACACGCAGGTTATTATAATACCGTGAAAAGTATTTTTCAATATAAAAAACACGGCCGCCGGTTATTTCTTCGGCAGCCGCGTCTGTATATATAAAATTCTCTTTTCCGCGTTTTACAGGGCGAAACCCGTTATTTGTTTTCGGTCACATACTCCCTGAGTATCATCTGCTTTACAAGCAACAGTTCTCTGGTCATATCTTCGCTGTTCGCTTGGAAAATCAGACCCTGCGCGTATCTGACCGCGACGGCGAGCATAATGTGGCTTGTGGCGGCAAACATTCTGTCTTCGGACATATCCGTGCGAAGAGTGCCGTCTTTTTTACCCTTTTCATACATCATATGAAAAAGACCGACTATATTGCCCAGAGCCGCAATATAAGGCGCGAGCTGCTCCTGGGTAGCGCCCTCGTGCTGAACGAAAATATTGAAATTCTGGTTGAAGCACAGAAGGTCCTTATGGTTATGGTAGAGGTCGATGTAAAAATCAAGGTAAAAAGAGAGTTCCTCCGCGGCGGTCATCTTTTCAACCGCATTTTCCGTGCGATTCGCGTCGATTACTTTCGCATAATCTTCCCACTGACGGGTGCCTATGGCAAGCACAAGCGAAAGTTTGGTTTTGAAGTAGCGGTAAAGCGTGGCTATGCCCAAGCCGCAGGCGTCAGCGACATCCTGCATCGCAACGGATTCTATACCCCTCTCGGAAAAGAGGCGGAATCCCTCTTCAAGCATCTTTTCGCGGCGCTGAGCCATCTCTCTTTCGTCTTTTTCAGCGTTTCTCACTGTAATCCCTCCGTAATATGATAATCGGATGTCTATGGAATACTTTTATCATAATAAATATGGTATCACTGTAACAGACCGTTGTCAAGTTTTTATTATGCAGTATTGTGCAGGGCTTTTTCTCTTGAAATATGCGCGCGTGTATGATAATATTACTATGAATATTCAAAAATATCCCAAGAAACGGCGAAAAATGAGAAATTTGTATTTTGTACAGATAAATGACATATACGAGAGCGGCAGAAAGAATACCTACATTCCCTATGCCGCCGGCTGTATTGAAGCGTACTGCCTGAAAAACCCCGTTATCAGACAGGCTTTCCGCTTCGGTAAGATTACCTATTGCCGTGATGACATTTCCGCCATCGTCTCCCGCTTTGACAATCCCTTCCTTGTGCTGTTTTCCTGCTCGGTGTGGAATACCAATTTCAACCTCGCCCTTGCGCGTGAAATAAAGCGCGTTTACCCGGATTGCCTCATTTCGCTCGGCGGACACCACGTTTCGTCAAGCACAAAATATCTGGAAGATTACGATTTTGTTGATATCATCACCCACCGCTCGGGCGAAGAGCCCACGGAGGGAATGCTCGAGTGTTTCGCTCTGGGCAAACCGCTTGACGGCGTGCCCAACCTCTCTTTCAGAAACGAAAACGGCGAAATAATCACAACCCCCTCCGCTCCGCAGACGGGCATCGACTACCCCTCGCCCTACCTTGAGGGAATATTTGATGACATCCTTGAAGATGACATCGATTTTTCCGTACTGTTTGAAACAAACAGGGGCTGCCCGAATTCCTGTGCCTTCTGCGACTGGGGCGCTCTCAAAACAAAGGTCCGCCTGTTTCCGCTCGAAAAGGTGTTTGCCGAAATCGACTGGATTGCGGAGCACAAGATTGATTTCATCTACTGCGCAGACGCAAATTTCTGCCTGTTTTCAAGAGATGAAAAGATAGTCGATTACATAATAGAGAAAAACAGACAGACGGGCTACCCGAAGTTTTTCCACGTGAATTTCACAAAAAACAAACTCGATTTCGTGTTTGAAATAAGCACCCGTATGGTGCGCTGCGGCCTCTCAAAAGCGCAGACAATTTCATTTCAGTCAATGAATCCCGAAGTGCTCAAAAACATCGGCAGAGAAAATATGTCCGCCGAACATTTTCGCTCGCTTATGACAAGGTTTGAGGAAAACGGCATTTCCACTTACTGTGAGTTAATACTCGGGCTCCCGGGCGAAACATACGACAGTTTCTGCGACGGCATCTGCTCGCTGATTGAAAACGGACAGCACTTCGCGATAAATGTGTATCCCTGCGAAATTCTGCCGAATTCCGAAATGGGGCAGAAATACTACCGCGACAAATATGAAATTAAGAGTACTTTCGTGCCCTTCCGCCTTATGCACTCAACCTACACCCCGCGTGAGGACGAGATAACCGAATACGCCGAATACGCGACCTCGACTTATTCCATGACTCCGGAGGACTGGGCAAACGCCCTGCTCTTCGCCTGCTGCATACAGGGTATGCATAACCTCGGTCTGCTCAGGGCGGCGGCGATATTCTGCCGGCTCGAATATGATATGCCCTACAGGGAGTTTTATGAAATGATTACCGGCTTCGGCTTTGCACAGCCCGAATCAGACATCGGCTCGCTCATAAAGCGCATACACTCGCTGTGCACAGGCGTTATCGAAAGCAAAAATGCCTTCGTTGTGACAAGCGAGGGCACGGATAACATTCTCTGGGGCTTTGACGAACTTGTGTTCATTGAGGCGTACCCGAAATTCAAAGAAATACTTGCCGAAGTAAAGGCACTCATCGAGGAAAAATACGGAAAATCGGAAAAACTCGATGCCGTTATGAAATATCAGGCTGATATAATCAAGAAAATCAACACGCCGGTTGTGGAAATAACTGCGGCTTACGATTTCCCGTCATATTTCTCGGGCGCATATCTCGGAAAGCCCGTGCCGCTCGAAAAGAAAGATGTTCACCTTGTAATTCACGATGAAAACAGCGTACCGACCTTTGCCGCTCTCGCGAGGGAGACGGTGTGGTACGGCAGAAACAGGCGCGAGCCGGACTACACGAGCGGCTACTACAAAATCGAAACTTAATCCCTTTAACAAAAACGCAGAAAGGAGGGCGAAAATGAAAAACGTATATTTTGTTCAGGTGGATGTTTCCGCTACTTACGGTCAGCAGAATGCCTACCTGCCTTATACTGCCGGCATACTTGCCGCGGCGGCTTTTGAGAGCGAAACCGTGAAAAAGTATTTTGAATTCAAAGGCTTCGTTTTCCTCAGGGACGACCCGCACGAAGTTGCCGCAAAAATGGATAACCCCGCCATAGTCGCCTTCTCCTGCTACTGCTGGAATACCGAATACAACAAACGCCTCGCCGAAGAAATCAAAAAACTTCACCCCTCCTGCCTCATAGTTTTCGGCGGACACAATGTGCCCGATAACTTTGATATGCTGGAAAGTTTTCCGTATGTTGATATACTCTGCCACGGCGAAGGCGAAAACACCGTCAGGTGCCTGTTTGAGGCGGTTACCGAAGGCACGGGCTTTGAAAATGTGCCCAATATTTCATTCAGAGGCAAAGACGGTTTCGTAAGGACGGAATCCGTCTGCCAGCGAAACCTCGATTTCCCCTCGCCGTATCTGAGCGGAATGTTTGACAGACTCGTTGAGGAAAACCCCGATATAATCTTCAACGCCATTCTCGAAACAAGCAGGGGCTGCCCGAATCAGTGCGCCTACTGCGACTGGGGTCTGCTCAAATCAAAGGTGCGCCTTTTCCCGCTTGAGAGAGTCAAGGGAGAAATCAAATGGATGTCCGACCACAAGGTCGCCTTCGTCTGGGGTGCCGACGCAAACTTCGGTCTTTTCAGCAGAGACCTTGAAATAGCGGACGCTCTCGTTGAGGCCAAAGAGAAAACGGGCTACCCCGAGAGAATGAGGGTAAACTACGCAAAGAATAAATTCGACAATGTTTTTGCGATAATCAGAAAATTCAAAGAATGTGATTTTGACAGAGTCGGCGCGACGCTCTCTTTCCAGAGCCTTTCGCCCGAAGTGCTTCATAACATCGGCAGGACTAACAACGACACCGAGTTTTATAAAAAACTGCTGACAAAATACAACAAAGAGAATATGAAAACCTATTCCGAGCTCATACTCGGAATGCCGGGCGAAACTTACGAGAGTTTCATTCACGGCATCGGCACAATTCTCGATATAGGCCAGCACTTTGTGTTTGATGTTTACAGCTGTGTGCTTCTGCCGAATTCCGCGATGGGTCAGAAGGACTATGTTGAAAAGCACGGCATAAAGACAGTGAGGTCCGAAATTGTCCGCCTTCATTTCAGAAACGAGGCCTACTCCATACCCGAATACAACGACATTATTGTGGAAACCAACACAATGAGCAGGGATATGTGGATTAAGTCCACCGTATTTCAGTATCTTGCAAGGGCATTCCACGGCAACGGTCTTCTGCGCGCATTCGCGATTTACCTGCGCTACAATAAAGACGTGCCCTATGAAAGATTCTATGACGGTATGCTGACTTACTTTGAGGAAAATCCCGACCTCTTCGTTTCGGGTCTCTATAACGGAGTGAAAACCCACGCGAAAGAATTTGCCGACGGCAAAATCGTGCGCAAACTGCTGTTTGAGCCCTGCGGCGATGTGGTGTGGGACGATCACGAATACTGCGTGCTGAACGCGCTGAACAACTTTGACACGTTTTATGACGAGATGACTCCCTACCTTGCTTCATACGGCATAGACGAAACCGTTTTCCGCGACCTGCTCGCCTATCAGAAGGGCATAATGCGCCGCCCCTGCTCTCACGAGTGCACGGCGCAGATGGATTATGATGTTCACACCTTCCTCACCGACGCTTATGTGAACAACATTCACCCGCTTGAAGCAAAGAAACACACCCTCGTTATGAGGGATTCGGACCCTGTTGACGACTGGCAGACCTTCGGCAAAAAAGTTATATGGTACGGCCGTATGGGCTGGGCGTCATACAAAGACGATGTTGAAATAAAAACAAAGGAGTAAAACTCCCGGAGAAGCCATGAAGAAAAATGTTTATACGGTGCAGGTGGATTTTTCGCACGGAAATGATCTTTTCCTGCCCTATGCATCGGGCACACTGATTGCATACGCAAAATCGGATAAACAGATTGACAGCGAATTCGAGTTTAAGCAGACTTTTTTCAGAAGAGAAAAAACGGACGATCTGCTTGCCCGGATAGAGTCTCCTTTTCTCGTCGGCTTCTCGAATTATATCTGGAACTCGGAATACAACAAAGTGCTCGCAAAAAAAATCAAAGAGAAATACCCGGTGTGCCACATCCTTTTCGGCGGCCACAACATTTCTTCGGATGCTTCTCTGCTCGAAAACGAGCCCTATGTTGACTTTATGATTATAGGAGAGGGCGAAGAAGTTTTTGCCCGCCTTCTGCTTACCCTTTCGCACGGCGGAGATTTTGACGATATACCCAACCTCGTTTACAGGCGGGGCGGCAAAGCGGTTGTAACCCGCAGGGAAAAGTTTGACTGCGCGGATTATCCCTCGCCCTACCTTACAGGCGTTTTTGATTCCGTGCTTGAGGAAAATCCCGGCATAAATCTCTTTCCGATTATGGAAACCGCGCGCGGCTGCCCCTACACCTGCGCCTACTGCGATGACGGCGCGGCATTCTGCAAGATGCGCAGGTTTCCGGACGAGAGAATTTACGGCGAACTGAAATGGCTCGCCGAGCATAAGATATACGGTCTCGGCCTTGCCGACTCAAACTTCGGTATGTTCAAAAGGGACGAGGAATACACCGATGAACTTGTGCGCCTTAAAGAAACTTACGGTTATCCGCGCATTTTCCAGGTTGCGTTTGCAAAGGAAAGCAACGACCGCGTTTTCAGCATAAACAAAAAACTGAACGACGCGGGTATGAGCAAGGGCGCCACCCTCTCGTTTCAGTCGATGAATCCCGAAGTGCAGAAAAACATTCTGCGCAGCAACATCTCCGTTGACTCTTTCAAAACGCTCCTTCAGAAGTACAACTCCGCAGGCGTGCCGACCTACACCGAACTGATTCTCGGTCTGCCCGGAGAGACCTTTGAGTCTTTTGTTGACGGCGTTGACACCCTGCTTGACGCAGGTCAGCACAGCGCTATTTACACTCACAACTGCGAGTGGCTCCCGCTCTCGGGTATGGGCGACCCGGAGTATAACAAAAGGTTCGGCATCCGCAAGGTGCGCGTGCCGATAAATCAGCCTCACCGCACTATGGAGGAAGAAGAAGTGCCCGAATACTCTCATATCGTGGTGCGCACAAACTCCATGAGCGAAGAAAACTGGATAAGGATGAATCTGTATTCCGTAACCATACAGGCGTTTCATCATCACGGCTTCCTTATGTGCTTCGCCCTTTATCTTCACTTTGCGCTCGGGCTTAAATACTCCGATTTTTATCTCGGCGTGCTTAAATTCTTTGAAGATAACCCCTCCTCTGCGGGCGGAAAAACCGTCGGCGCAATCAGGCAGAGGCTCGAAGATGTGACAAACGAAAAAGCGGGGCTCGTGTTTGAAGACAGGCGCTTCGGCGATGTCGGCTGGCCCGAGGAGGAATATGCCGCGCTCTGCTGTATGTATGAATCAGATGCGTTTTATGAACAAACACGCCCCTTCCTCGCCGGTTTCTTTGATGACGCGGATTTGTTTGAAGAACTTTACCGCTACCAGAAATGGTGCCTCAAGACTCCGTTTGAAGAAAAAGGCACGCTTGACTGCGCCTTTGATTTCAAAGAATATTTTTCGCGCCTTGTTGCGGGAGATACAGCCGCGCGCCTTGAAAAGAAACCAGTTTCTTATAAGATTACAAAGCCGCTTGAAATAAAAGACTGGGAAGAATACGCGAGAAAGATAATCTGGTACGGCAGAAAAACGGTCAGAAAAATCTATCTTGAAGAAATAGAGACGGCGGAAAAATAATCGCCTTTTCCCTCACAAAAAATCCCGGTTTTTTCTTGATTTGAAGCAATAAATATTCTATAATATAAACCGTAATTTTTATACTCTGCGCGACCGTATGCGGCGGCGCAAAAGAACGGAGGAAACAAATATGGACAGCAATGTAAGACCCGAAAGTATGGTCAGAATCACCACCCCCGAACTCGCTCAGGCTTTTATAGACGAGCAGATAGCGGCAGTCAAGGCGCAGGTAGGCGACAAGCGCGTGCTTCTCGCTCTCTCCGGCGGAGTTGACTCTTCCGTTGTGGCGGCTCTTCTTATCAAAGCCATCGGCAAACAGCTTGTATGCGTTCACGTAAATCACGGCCTTCTGCGCAAGGGCGAGCCCGAGCAGGTTGTTGACGTTTTCCGCAATCAGATGGATGCAAACCTCATCTACATTGACGCTGTTGACCGTTTCCTTGACAAACTCGCAGGCGTTGCCGAGCCCGAAAAGAAGCGCAAGATTATCGGCGAAGAGTTTATCAGAGTGTTTGAGGAGGAAGCCAGAAAACTTGACGGCATCGAATTTCTCGCTCAGGGCACAATTTACCCCGACATTCTCGAATCAGGCCCCGTAAAGGCTCACCATAACGTAGGCGGCCTTCCCGATGACATTCACTTTGAAGGTCTTGTGGAGCCCGTTAAACTTCTCTTTAAAGACGAAGTCAGAGTAGTCGGCAAGCAGCTCGGTCTGCCCGACAATATGGTTTACCGTCAGCCCTTCCCCGGCCCCGGCCTCGGAGTGCGCTGCACCGGCGCCATCACCCGCGAAAGACTTGAACTCGTGCGCGAGTCCGACGCTATCCTTCGCGACGAATTTGCGAAGAACGGCCTTGAAGGCAAAGTATGGCAGTATTTCACCGTTGTGCCCGACCTCAAATCCGTCGGCGTTAAAGACGGCGTAAGATGCTTTGAAAATCCCGTTATCATCCGCGCGGTCAACACCCGCGACGCGATGACCGCCACCGTTGAGCCCCTTGACTGGAATCTGCTCTTCAAAATCACCAACCGCATCCTTGCCGAGGTTGACGGCGTAAACCGCGTACTTTACGACGTAACTCCCAAACCCACCGGCACAATCGAGTGGGAATAATATCCTGATAACCGCCGCCCGGAGCCGAAGGGCGGAGGGTCATAAAACAGTAATGCCTCAAAGAGCGACATTTGCACATCTTATGCAGGGTTTCCTCCTCGGAATAAAGTCAAGTATTCCTCGTCGTCAAAACCTGCAAATATGCACAAATTTCATCTCTTTGAGGTGCAAAGCAGTTTTCCCGTGAAAAATAAGCCGCAGAACAAGGAAG
>JAEEHB010000062.1 GCA_016280595.1 Clostridiaceae bacterium
GGCGTGGACGGGGCTCGTCTTGCTCGTCGGCCATGGGCCTCCTCGCTTCGGTCAGTCGCCGCCGTCTGATTCATCCACAGGATGGACGGCGGCTCTCTTCGAGCCCCTTAGGTTTGATAGCTGGCGTGGACGGGGCTCGTCTTGCCGCCCCAAAGGGCGGCTTCGGGCACTCACAAAAGTCCACCGGACTTTTGTTCGCTTCGAGCCCCTGCTTTGTAGGGTGTGCAAAAAATAATGGCTCCCGTTTAGGGAGCTTACGCAAAGGCAGGGACGGGGCTCGTCTTGCTCGTCGGCCATGGGCCTCCTCGCTTCGGTCACTCCGCCGCGTCTGGTGCGCCCACCGGGCGGACGCGGCGGAGCTTCGAGCCCCTTCGGTTTATCAAAAGAAAAAACCTGTGACCCGAATGGGTCACAGGTTCTTTGGTACACCTTCAGGGGCTCGAACCCTGGACACCCTGATTAAGAGACATAGGAAAAACGCAAGAAATACAAGCAAAAACGAGCCGCGGCACGCGAAGCGCCTTTGTCCCCAGAGCCCCGAGCAGAGCACAACCTCGGGACCGAGCAAGCCCCCGATGTGCGATAATCAAGAGCGTGGCGCGGGCGTTCAAGCTTTTGTCCCCGTCACCCGTCGCGTCGCACGGTGCCGGAGACGCACATCGGGTTTGAAATGTCAAGGGACAGTACGCTGAAAGCCCGCGGATCGCGCGGCATTCGTGCCGTGAGGTCTGCGGGCTTTCGGGCAGCCCTTGACATTTCAAATTGAGGGGGCGAAAGCTTGGTGCGCGTTAGCTCTTTCCGAGCAGTGTGTTGAGCTCGTCTTCTGAAAGGATGTCGAGATTCTTTAACACATCCGCGGTAATAACAAACGCTTTTGCTTGCTTCTTCTCCTCGCTCTCTTCTCGTTTCTGCTGACGATAAATCTCCCCCATTTTAATTGATTTGCATATAAACTCCGCTAATGAAAGTTCTGAATCTGCTTCCAATAACTCTGTGAGCTCATCCTCTTTTTCAAAGGGGTGCTTCGTTGTCGCCATTTCTTTGACCATTTCAAGAAACTGTACGAGCACGAGGGGGGCTCTGTCAAGGAAGGCTTGAATCACGAGTATGTTTTCATACTCCGCCCCGCAGGCTTTAGCGATTGCAATATTGATTTCCTGCGAAGCCTGCCGTCCTTCCGTGGTTTTCAATCCGCTCAAATATGTGTTCGTGAGGTTTACCCCGTATTCCCTCTGGCACTCGTCCGCTATCTGCTTGACCGTCTTTCCAGAGTGCTCTATCAATTCGTTTAATAACTCGGTATAGTTCATCTCCTCACCTCCCGCAAAGGATTATAGCAGAAATTCACAAAATTGTCAACAAATCACTTGACAGTAATTCACAGAAGTGCTATTATTAGATTGTGAATCACAAACAAGAGAGTGAAACGCAATCTTAACGAAAGGAGAAGGGGGCACCCCGCGGGGGAAGGAGCGGAGCCCGCGCGCCTAAGCCGCGAAACGAGACCGTTTGCGGAGTGGCGCGGGGCTCCCGATGGTGAGCCTTTTACTTGACAAAGGCTCATAAATCGGGACACCGCGCAAGCCCTGAAAGTCTGTGGCAAAGACGAGCGAGTATCTTTACGACGAATACATCGTAAAGAAGTATGCCGATTTGGGCTATAAGGTCACGAACTGCAACGCGGTTCTAAAGCCCGACATATCGCAGAAGCGTTCAAAAAAGGGCACGGTCAACGAAAGCAAGCTTGGCTATAATCTCGGCAGAGCAAAGGCAAGAGTGAAGGAGTATGCGCTTTCAAACGATTGGGACTGGTGGTGCACCTTCACCGTATCGGGTGAAAAATGCGACCGTTACGACCTCAAGGAGTTCTTCAAGAGCTTTGCGGAGTTCCTGCATGGCTACAACAAACGGACTCCCGAGCCTTTTAAGGTGCGGTATCTTCTCGTCCCCGAGATGCACAAGGACGGAGCCTGGCATCTTCACGGGTTTATAAAGGGCATTCGCCCCGAGGAGATTGTGAAGAACGACAACGGGTTTTTTACCTGGCGCCAGTACAATGACCGCTTCGGCTTTATGAGTATGGAGCGGATAAAGAGCAGGAAAAAGGCTTCGAGCTATATCACAAAGTACATAAACAAGGACATTGAAAAATCCGTTAAGGAGCTTGGAGCCCATACCTATTACGCTTCAAAAGGCTTGAAAAGAGCCGAAGTCGTTTACAGAGGAAGCGGCGCGTTCAATGACAAATGGGACTGGGAAAGCGAATATTGCCGCACAAAGTGGTACGACACAAAGGAAGAATTGCAAAAAGGCTTTGAAGGATACGAAAATGGATTTGATGGAAGGATTTGAAAACTTCATCATCAGCAGGAGATTGAAGGGCTTGAGCAACAGAACGCTTCAAGACTATTCGGAGTTCGTGAAGCCCTTTATTCGCTATGCAGGAGAGCGCGTCCAAATAAGCGAAATCACGCAGAAGTGCATTGACGAGTATCTTCTCACACTGTGGGACAGAAGGCTCGCAAAGGCAACAATAGCAACCTACACGCGGCATATAAAGGTATTCCTCTCGTGGCTCTCGGAAGAAACGGAAGTAAAGTATAGGACGGATAAAATCATCCTGCCGAAAACCCCGAAGAAACAAGTTCACCTATACACCCCAAACGAAATCATACAGATATTCGCCGCGGTGGAGAATGATGTGAAATGGATAGAGCTCCGCAATAAAGCGTGCATTGCTCTCATGCTTGATTCGGGGCTCCGCCGCAATGAAGTGTGCACGGCGATGAAAGCAAACTATAACGCCGCAGAGCATACCCTGATAGTATGCGGCAAGGGCGAAAAAACGAGGATCGTCCCCGTCGGCAAAGCGTCGGAGCACTTCATCAGCGCATACCTTGAGGCATGCCCCTTCAAGGAATCGGGAGTGATTTTCGTTGACAAGCTCGGCAAGCAGATGACGGGAAACGCCCTCAAGCTGCTTATAAGCAAGGTCTCCAGCAAGCTGCCCTTCGAATTCTCCTGCCATAAGCTCCGCCACAATTTCGCGACAAATTACTGCATTGATATGTACGAGGCGAAAGGGCACATGGATTCGTACTCGCTCCAAATCTTGATGGGGCACTCAAGCATAGAAACGACGATGGGATATATCCATCACGCAACAGGAATTGTTGCGGCACGGGCGAACATTTCCCACCTTGATTTGGTGCTGAAAGAATAAAAATCAGGGTGTCTGCAAAAACATACTTATAAACAACAAAAAACCCAACAGAATGTTGGGTTTTTTACTGGTACACCTTCAGGGGCTCGAACCCTGGACACCCTGATTAAGAGTCAGGTGCTCTACCAACTGAGCTAAAGGTGCGTTTCATTGCAAAGAGTATTATACTCGGTTTCCGAAAAAAATCAAGCCCTTTTGAAGATATATTTGCGGAATTTTCTTTCCCGAAAGCCTCAGATGGGGGCAAAAGCGCGGGTAAACGGCCTTCCGCACGCCCGAAAGGCGCGGAGCGTCGCCCTCCTTCAGACAAAAAAGTGAAAAACAGATGAAATCCGCCGAAGGTTGATGTATAATATTAAGGATAATATGCGCCGTATGCGCAAAGGAGGTTTATTATGATCAACAGACTTGAGATCAAGGAACGTTCAAAGGTGATGCTTTCCCAGAACTACTGGAAGCTCGTGGGCATTGTGCTGCTCGGCATGATCCTCATGGCCGGGATCAGCCTCTTCAACAGCAAGGTCACCATTGACCATAACAGCCCGATGGGTTACAAGATCGAGTTGAGCAAGTTTATGAGCATCCTTACCATTGCTTACACGATATTCGTGGGCAACGTGATAGGCGTCGGTCTCTGCAAGGTCTGCCTTGCGGCCTACCGCGGCGAGAGCTTCGAGCTGGGCGATCTCTTCGCTTTCTTCAACGCCGATTATCTGCGCGTCGTAGGCGCTATGGCGCTCGTCACCCTCTTTACCGCGATCGGCTACCTGCTCCTCGTCGTTCCCGGCATTATCGCAGCCATCGGTCTTTCGCGGGTCGCGTATCTGCTTGCGGACGGCGATCCCCGATACGGTATGGAAATCATCTCCAAGAGCTGGGAGATAATGAAGGGGCATAAAAACGAATTCTTCGTGTTCATACTGTCGTTCATAGGATGGGCGCTGCTCTCCGCGATCACCGCGGGCATCGTGGGCGTGTTCTACGCGAACCCCTATGCTTACGTTTCCTTCGCGGGCTATCATGACGAGCTCATGAAGCTCGCGCCCGTCGAAGGATAAGACCCGATACCGTATA
>JAEEHB010000063.1 GCA_016280595.1 Clostridiaceae bacterium
GAGGACGAAGAAACGGATGAAAACGGCTCTTTCCGGACTGAAGACAGTATCAAGATACGGTGTCGAACCACCGAAGCGCCGCCGGTGGCGGATAAAGCGAGGCGGTGAGAGGAAGAAACAAGGAGAACTGCGAAGTGAGTCAACGAGCAGGGCGACTGTGTTTCTGACGGTTAAAAATAAGTCGAGAAAAGACAAAACAATTATTCCTTATAAAAACCATATCAAACAAAGAAAAGAAGTGCGAGCCCGAAACTCGCACTTCTGCTAAACTCTTGTCTTTTCGATTTTTGCCGTATATTCTACGACCGAAAGTTAATAACCATAACCGAAAAAGTAATCAAAGGGGTTATAGGCTGTCGTGGGCGTTTCGGTATCCCCTTCCGCTGCCGCAGCCGGTTCTTTATTACCTTTATCTTCAATCAGCGTGGCTGTCACATCAAATCTGTCAACCGAGTAGTCGCTGTTAACTCTGCAGAGCGTGAGCGTCATCTTGTCGCCCACTTTGCCCTCGTCTATCTTTTCGAGCAGGGCGTCCGCGGTGTCAAGCGGCTCACCGTTTACGGCAATTATCATATCGTATTTCTTCGCATCGGTGTTGACGAGTGAAGAATCGGAATTGATACCGGTGATGATGAGCGTGCCCTGGGGCAGGTTGTTGACCTGGGCAATCAGATAATACTGGGTGCTGTTGTTGATTGAGGTATATGTGATGCTCAGTTTTGCTCTGTCTTTGACATAGCCGTACTGGATAAGGTCGTCTATAATCACCTTCGCGGAGGTGATGGGAATTGAGAAGTTCATTCCCTCGTAACTTACGGTAACTATCTTCTGGGAGTTGATGCCTATGACCTGACCGTACTGGTTGAGCAGCATACCGCCGGAGTTGCCGGGGTTGATGGCCGCGTCGTGCTGAATGCACTTCATCGTGTAGCCGATTTCACTGCTTATGGGTCTGTCGATGGCGGAAATTCTGCCTGCGGTGAAGGAGCCGAAGAATTCAACGCCGCCGGGGTTGCCTACCGCATAGACGGGGTCGCCGACTTTGAGCTCGTCGGAATTGCCGAATACAGCGGGGGTGAAATCAGTGCTCTTTACTTTGACAACGCCGATGTCGGTCTTTTTGTCATAGCCGACCATTTCGGCATCATAGGTGTTGCCCTCTTCGTTTTGCACTTTAATCATAACGCCGTCGTCATCAATGACATGGGCGCAGGTGATGATGTAGGTGTATTTGCCGGTGCTGTCAAGCCCCATAACAATGCCGCTGCCCTGACCGCTTGCGGAAGCGGAGGTGACGGACGAATAGATGAGGATGCCGACGTTGCTCGCTCTGCCGAGTTCGGCAATTTCGGAAACGGGCAGCACTTCGCCCGATTTGGCGCGGCTTGATTTCGGCGTTTCCTCTATAACAAGCGCGGTATCATCTCCGGGCTCGGTATCATCCTGCTGAGTGACATGGTTTTCGCTTGAGGACGGAGTCTTTCTCGAGGAAAAGATTCTGCCGGCGACTGCGACTATGCCCGCGATAATCGCGAAAACAACCACGAGCGCGATTGCCGCGATAAATATCTTGAGCCCCGTGTTTTTCTTTTTGGGGGGTACGGGCGGCTGCTGAGGCGCGCCGTAATAACCGTTGTTGGGGTAGGGATTTGTTCTGCCCTGTGCGCCGTAGGGACCGCTGTAAGGTCCGCCCTGACCGTAGGGCGCTCCGTAAGACGGATTGCCGTAGCCGGAGTATCCGCCCTGCTGACCCGCGCCGTAATACTGCCCCTGCTGATTGGGGATTCTCTGCGCCTGAGCCTGCGGAATTTCCTGCTGAGGCTGTGCCGCCCCGGGGGCTTCGCCTTCGGTTTCGGTTTCCTGCGTGCCGGAGTAAATATCTTCATATTCACCCTGTACTCTCTGCTCTTCTGCGGGGCTTTCAAACTCCTCTGCAGTTTCCTCTGCGGGCTGTTCGTTTGCTTCTTCGGAGGCTTCTTCCTGCGCGTAAACGGGAGTTTCTTCTGTTTCCGCGCTTTCCGGTGCTGCGCCGGAAGCCTCTTCTTCAATTATGTTTTCAGTGCCTTCTCCGGTTTCCTCCGGGTTTTTGTCGTAATCATCATACATAATAAAACCCTCTTTTCGTGATTTTGCTATGGTCAAAGTATATACGGATTTTTTTAATTATATTTTAACAAGAGTTAAAAAATTGTTGAAAATTGCGTTTACATTTTGGGCAGGGTGAAAATAAATTCCGTATACTCCCCTTCTTCGCTGCGGCAGACTACGGTGCCGCCGTGTATTTCAACAATCGTTTTCACAAGGTAAAGCCCTACGCCAGCGCTCTTTGAATCGTAACTTCTGGACTTGTCCGTCTTGTAAAACCTTTCAAATATGGTTTCCCGCTCGCTTTCGGGTATGCCTCTGCCGGTGTTTCTGATTTTTGCTATCACCTTTTCGCTGTCCTCTTTCACCTCAAGCGAGATGCATCCGCCTTCGGGCGTGAATTTCACGGCGTTGTCAACAAGGTTATAGACAACCTGGTTTATAAGGTCCTTGTCGGCGACGATTCTTTTTTCGGTAAGGTTTTCGAGTCCTTCGATGTCTATCCTCTTGTTTTCAACCATCTGCTCAAAAGACAGAAGCGTGGTGAAGAGCATTTTGCTAAGATCAAACTCCGAGGGCTTGAGTTCCATTTTTCCCGCCTCAAGGCGGCTCATATTGAGCATCGCGGTGACGAGCCTTGAAAGCCTCTTTACTTCGTCGCTTACTATAATAAGGTATTTCTTTTCGTTTTCTTCGTCTATCGTGCCGTCAAGTATGCCGTCAATGAATCCGCCTATGGTGGTCATCGGCGTTTTGAGTTCGTGAGACACGTTTGAAACGAAACTGCGCCTGCTCATTTCAAGGGCGGAAAGATCCTGCGCCATTGAGTTGAACGCCTGGGCGAGTTCGTCAATTTCGGTGGGATATTTGTTTCTGCGCTTTTCGTCTATGAATATCCTCTGCGAAAAATCGCCGTTCGCGTACTGCTTGGCGGCTTTTGACATCTGGCGCAGAGGCCTTGTGGTCCTGTAAACATTTACATAAACTATGACAAGGTCAATAAGGAAAGCGAATATCGAGGCGTAGGCAAACAGGCGGATAATAAGCGCCACATATTTGACAAGCCCGTTTGTGGAGGGCATTGTGCCGAAAACCGCGCCCCTGAAAACGCCGTCAACCTCGAGCGGACAGCCGACTATGAAGTTGTTTGAGGCAAATACGCCGTCAAGTTTGCCGGTATCCCTGAAATCCTCTCCGTTTCGCAGCTGCTCCATAACCGCGTCGGGTATCTGATAGTTATCGTGGACTATGCAGTTGCCGGTTAAATTGCCCACATTCTGTATGATGTGCTTGCAGTAAACGGGCTCGCCCTTTTCGTTTACCACAAAGAAATCCGCGTCAAGAACATCGGACGCCTGGTAGAGCGAGTTGCATATCACGAGCACCGTGCCCCTGCCCGTGCCCATATATTCGGACTGCAGCACAAGTTCGGTGTTTTCGGTTATGCTTTTTGTGTTTTCTTCAAGCAGGTCCAGTTTTTCGTTCATCCACACGGCCGATACCATCAGCGAAAGCAAAATTCCGACGAAGGTGAAACTCGTGAGAATGATGCTCATTGTGGAAAACAGATATTTTCTGAAAAGGCCGGACAGTTTCCGCTCTTTCCGTTCTTTCATCTTGTCACCTCAAAAAACAAGCCGCCTCTCTCGGGAAGCGGCTTTGCGGATTTTGACAACTGCGTCAGTCGTTGGTTGCGAATTTGTAGCCGACCGACCACACTGTTTTGAGTTCCCACTTGTCGGAAACGCCCTCAAGTTTTGCGCGCAGGCGTTTCACATGAACATCAACCGTTCTGCTGTCGCCGTAGTAGTCAAAGCCCCATACTTCGTCAAGAAGCTGATCTCTTGTGTATACTCTGTTGGGGTTGCTCGCAAGGTGATAAAGCAGTTCAAGTTCTTTGGGCGGAGTGTCTATCTTTACTCCGTCAACGGTGAGTTCGTAATTGGTGAGGTTGATTATGAGTTTGTCATATCTCACTTCTTTTACGTCGGATTTCGCGGCTCCTCCGCTTCTGCGCAGCACGGCCTTTACTCTTGCCATAACCTCTTTGGTGTCAAAGGGCTTCACAACATAGTCGTCGGCTCCGAGTTCGAATCCTAGCACCTTGTCAAAGGTCTCCGCTTTCGCGGTGAGCATAATAATCGGCTTGTCGGAAAACTTTCTGATTTCGCGGCAGACCTGCCAGCCGTCAAGCACGGGCAGCATGATATCAAGCAGGGTAAGGTCGGGGTCTACCTCTTTGAACACGTTTACGGCATCCGCGCCGTTGTTTGCGGTATAGACCTCGTACCCTTCTTTTTCAAGATATAACTTAAGAAGTTCGCAGATATTGGTTTCGTCGTCAACTACAAGTATTTTTTCCGCTGACATGTTAATCCCTCCTCTTGGAATGCGGGGAGAGTTTCCCCTTACTGTCTGTAATTCAATTTAACCCACAATAATTAATTTTCTGTAAATAGCCGTAAAACAAAATGTAAAGATTTGATTGACTGTTTATTTACGCGTTATACAGCCCGAATCTGAACACCGTGCTGCTCTCGAATTTTTCGCCCGCGTCAAAGGTGCACTGCGGGAAATCGGGCATGTTGGGTGTGTTGGGATAAAACTGCGTTTCAAGGCAGAAACCGCAGTACTGAATCAGGGGCTCGCCGCCCTTGCCGGGCCTTGTGCCGTCAAGGAAGTTGCCGCAGTAAAGCTGCACGCCGGGAAGGTCGGTAAACACCTCCATCATTCTGCCGCTTTCGGGGTCGTACGCGACCGCCGCAGGTCCGTCGCCCTCGTTGAGGCAGAAATTGTAGTCATAGCCTCTGCACTGTTTCAGCTGCTCGTCATCGGCGCCTATATCTCTGCCGATGGGTTTCGCCGTTCTGAAATCAAACGGAGTGCCCTCAACCTTTCTGAGTTCACCTGTCGGAATCGAGCGGGAATCGGTCGGGGTAAAGGCGTCCGCGTTTATCATAAGCACGTGGGAGAGAATGTCTCCCTTGCCGGCGAGGTTGAAATAAGCGTGGTTTGTCATATTGATAACCGTCTTTTTGTCGCTGACGGCGGAGTAATCGATTTTAAGCGCGTTATCCTCATACAGGGTGAATTTCACGGTGAAATCCACTTTGCCCGGGAAGCCCATCGCTCCGTCGGGGCTCGAATAACTCATTTCGATGCTTGTGTCGTCGGTGATAATCGCCTTCCACACCGCGTGTGAAAGTTCGCCGCCGCCGTGAAGGCAGGTGATGCCTTTTTCGTTTTTTTCAAGGGCATATTCCGTGCCGTCGATTGAAAATTTGCCGTCGGCTATTCTGTTGGCGTATCTGCCTACGGTCATGCCCTGATAGTTTGAATACTTCTCGTGACCTTCGATAGTGTCAAAGCCTTTGACAACATCGGCAAACTCACCGTTTCTGTCCGGCACCCTGATTGCGTTGATTGTTGCGCCGTAAGTGATGAGGTCAACCGAAACGCCCTTTGAATTTTCGAGTGTGTAGAGGGCTACGCTCTCTCCGCTCTGAGTTGTGCCGAAATCTTTTTTTGTAATCATTCAGTATCACCTTGCCCTAATTTCATTATATTGTACCTGCCTCTGTTTTCCGTAATCCTGCCAAACTGAATTGCCTCTGCCGGGCATCTGTTTATGCAGGCGGTACAGTGCTGGCATTTGTTTTTTATCCATTTCGGTCTGCCCTTTACCATTTTTATGGCGGAGTCGGGGCAGATTGCCGCGCACATTCCGCAGTGCACGCATTTATCCGTCGCCTTGTAAAACATGGTTGTCCTGAAAGGCTCATAGAGCGGATACATAAACACCGAGGCGATTTTCTGCGGTACGCTCGGCTGCATTATGTAGGTTTCGCCGTTGAGAATTCTGTCCGAAAATCCGCTGAGTTTGGAATCCGCCTTTCTGAGCACGGCTATTGCCTCTTTGCCCGTTGCGGGAGCGTAGGCGATAACATAATTGTCGGGCATCCTGACGCTTGCGCAAAGGTCGGGCTCCCTGCCGAGAGCGCGGGTGAATTTAAGCCCCGCCGCCTGAGGATTGCCGCCGCAGGTCATAACCGCGAATACATATTTCCCGAGTTTGTTTTTAATCTCGGGGTTTGTCACGAATCGTTTCACCATTTCGGGCATTCCGCCGTAATACACGGGAAAAACAAAGCCGGTAACTTCGGTTTTGCCTACAACGCTTTTGATTTTTCCTCTGTAAATGTCGGCGATGTCAACGCATCTGTCACCCGTCTGCCTCGCTATTTTTTCGGCGGCATAGCGGGAATTGCCTGTGCCCGAGAAATAATAAATCATAAAAAGTACTCTCCGAATAAACTGAATGGTCCCGCGTCTGTCTGCGGCTTTGCGGTAAAGGTTTCCGCCGAGCCGCTTGCGGGATTTGTAAACTCAAGGGAATAAGCGAAAAGCCCGGTATTCTCCGCCTTTTCGCCGCCGTAACGGCGGTCGCCGCACAGCGGAAATCCCCTTGATGAAAACTGCGCTCTTATCTGATGTGTTCTGCCCGTGTGAAGGAGGATGTCCCAAAGGGCATATCCGTCCTTTTCGCAGGCAAGGGAATATTCAAGGCTCGCGCGCCTTACTCCCTTTCTTTCTCTTTTTACAACGTAGGTTTTGTTTTTTGATTTGTCCCTGAAAAGCAGGTCTTCCATTACTCCCGATTCGGGTCTCAGCCCCGCGCGGGTGACGGCGTAATAACGCTTCTGCATTCTGCCCGAAAGCACCTGCTCCGAGAGCGATGCCGCCGCTTCGCGCGTTTTGGCAAACACCATAACTCCGGCAGTCTCTCTGTCAAGGCGGTGAACGGGATAAACCGTGCTGCCGGTACATTCGCCGAGCAGAGTAACCATATTTTCACCTTCGTCACTCTGGCTTACCACCCCTGCCGGCTTAATGCAGACTATGAAATCCCGAGTTTCCTTTATAACCGTCATTTCTGATTGTCGGCTCTTTCGATAGCCGCAGTCATACCCTCAAACACGAGCAGGAATTCTCTTATGATTTCCTGAGGCGTTTCGCCCATACCCGTTCTGAACCATTCGGAAAGCGTGCCTATTACGCCGAACTGATGGTAGGAAATGATGAATTCGAGGTTGCTTCTGCTCACGTTTTTATCCTTGGCGATTTCATAGATATAATCCGCCATAATCTCTTTGCACGATTTGAAAAGGTAGGTCACGAGGTAATCATAACTCTTGCTCGCGCAGATATTGTTGATTATTTTTTTGTTGGCATAGCAGTTTTCTATCATACGGGAGAAACCGACAAGCCATCTGAAACCGCTGTTGTATTTGGAAACCATCTCGGAAAACTCTCTTTTGAAGAGTTCCTCGAGCAGTTCATAAATATCGCTGTAATAGTAATAGAATGTGTTTCTGTTTATGTTGCAGCGTTCAACTATATCCCTGACCGTGATTTTGTCAAAAGGCTTTTCGCTGAGTATTTCAAGAAAAACACGGAAAATTCTGTCTTTTGTCGTAATGTTCATTATGCTTCTCCTTCCGCGTTCATTTCTTCCCTCTTGCGGGTTATCGCATCAAGCACTTCTCTCTTGAAATCGCCGTAAATCGTATATTTGCGGGCGAAAATGATGTGAGAGATTATGAGCATAAGAGGAGGAACAATGAACATCATAAATGTGATTGCGCTGTTTGCCGCCGGGTTTTCGACGGTTGCCTTTGTTTCGCCGCTGAAATTGTAGCCTGTTGCAACAAAGGCGGAATACATGATAACCGACTGCAGAGTGTAAGCCATCTTCTGCAAAAAGCCCTTCATTGAGAAGGTGAGGCTCTGGTTTCTTGTGCCGAGTTTGTATTCGCCGTAGTCGACTATATCCGCAAGCATAACGGTCTGATTTACAAACATACTGCCTATGCCGATTGATGCCACAAGGTAGCAGGCGCCGAGCACAAGCGGATTTGCCGCCGTAAAGTAGCCGACTGCCGCCATACCCGCATAGCCGACGGTCGCAACCGTGAGCGAGAGGCGGTAGATGGTGCGGTTTGTCATAAACTTGCTGCAAACGGGTATCACGAGAATCGAGAGCACCGAGCCGACACTGCCGAGCAGGTTGAATTTTGACTGCAGTGTGAGGTCGCCCTTTACCTGCAGGAAATAGTAACTGCTTATGCCGCTTGTCATATAGTAACCGCAGTTTGAAATCATCGCGAAAAGCATGAATTTCGTGAGCTGGTCGTTGCGGGCAATCATTTTTACGGCGGTGCCGAAGGAAAATTTCTCTTTCGGGTCAACCACATTTCTCTCTTTGGTCGAAATAACGCTCACGCAGGCAAAAAGCACAAGCGCCGCGGCGCAGATTATGCTCCATTTGCCGAAGCCGCTGCTGAGCGCGCCGGAATCCATTTCGTCAAGGTCGCTGCCCGCAACCCCCGCGAGCAGGGCAACAAGGATTGAGGTGAGGATTGAAACTATGCCCTGACCGAGTCCCGAGAAGGTCCTCGCGATTGTTGAAACAAGGTTTCTGTCCTTTTCCTCGGTGGCAAACGAGGGTATCATACTCCAGAAGGGAATGTCCGCAAGGGTGTTTGTCATACCCCAGAGCACATAGAATACCGCCACATAGATATAGAGCCCGGTTGAGCCGAGAGAAAAGCCCGGATTATTGAAAAGCAGTGACAGCACAATACCGTTGAGTATCGCTCCGGTCAGAATCCAGGGGCGGTATTTGCCCATCTTTGTTTTTGTGCGGTCAACTATCGCGCCCATCATCGGGTCATTCACGCCGTCCCATATTCTCGCGAGAGGCGCGAGAATCAGCAGGAAGAGCGGGCTGATTTTCAGCGCGTTTGTCAGATACAGCGAAAGGTACGAGTAAAACAGGCCGTATGAGAGGTCAAGGCCCACCGCGCCTACGCCGTAGCCGAGTTTTTCTCTGAGAGAAACTTTTTCCATATATTTCATTCCTTTTCCGGCAGGGTGCTCCCCTGCCGGATTGTATTAACGCTTTGCTGTCAGGCGATTGCCGCCCTCATTTTGTCAAAGAGGAACATTATCGGGGCAATCACTTTAAGCAGGATGTTGCCGAGTTTCCAGGTATATTTGACGTTGATTTTTGAGAGGATGGTCTGCATAATCACATCAATTATGCCTGCCGCCTTTGATGCGGGAGTATCGTTTGCCCCTGTTTTGGTGATGCCGAAGGAGTCCGCAAGCTCGGCCTCACCGTCCTTCACCTGATAGGCGCTGTAATAGAGGCTGTCGCCGTCAACGGTGATTGCCGAGAACATCGGATAATCGTTGGAAACTATGCACTCCGCCTCGGGGAAGTACTTGTTTGTCTTATCCGTGCCGACTTCCTGATATTCCTTAACACCCGAGGAGCAGATGATTGAATAGACCGTACCTTTCGGGTCAATCTTCATCTTATATGTCTGTCCGTTGTATTCGGTATCCTGTGTCTGCGTGGGCACAACCATATTCGCGTTCATGACACCGGTTCTGGTGTAAACGTGATTGTGTCCCTGAAGCACGAGGTCAACGCCGAGGTAGGGCAGAAGCGCGCTGAGCTGATTTCTGAGCGCCTCGGTTTCGTCATCCTTATAGTAAATGCCGTTTGCGTAGAGCGCCTTGTGGAGCACCACTATCTTCCAGTCGGCGTCGCTGTTTCTGATATCGGACTTCATCCAGTCAAGCTGCTGCTTGCTCAGGCCTTCTTTTTTATCCATATCGTTGGTGTTGAGCACGGTGAAGTGAACGCCGTTGTAATCATAGGAATAATAGGTGCCCGTCTCTTCGTCCTGCTCGGGCACGCCGGGAAGGGTGAAGTTTGCCGCTATTGCGCCGGCTTTCTTTTCGTGGTTGCCCGCCGTAGGCATAAACGGTAAATCGCGGAAGGTGTCGCTGCTCGCGAAGAAGTAATTCCACTGCTTCGAGTGAGTGCCCAGGTCAACCTGGTCGCCGTTTGAAACGGTGAATCTCGCGTCGGGGTAAAGCCCGAGAGCCGCGTCCATAACGGATTTATAGGTTTCGTAATGGCTCTTTCTCTGCGCCTGCGGGTCGGTGATATTGATGAAGGTAAACGCCTCATCGCTGCCCGACGACACGGTGATTGTGCCGGGCTCGCTCCACCAGCCTCTATCGGCGGAGCCTACTCTGTAACTGTATTTTTCGCCGGGAGTGAGACCCGTGAGAGTGACGGTGTGCTTGATATAGTCTTTTTCGAGCGGAAGTATGTCAATCACGCCGAGGTCCGCGCCCGGATAACTTCTCTGCGTTTCCTCATATTCCGATTTCACGCGGTCATCCGTCGTGGCTTCGCCCGTAAAGCGCGGGCTTTCGCTGTAAGGCAGAAGTTCAATATCGGTGTCCGTAATGCTGTACTTCGTGAGCCAGGTCACGGTAACGCCCGTTGTTTCGTCATCGGTGAGATTCATAACGAGATTTGCGGGCAGGCGGAAGTTTTCGCTTGTCGCCTCAACATCTTTTGTGCCGGTATATTCAATTACAATGTTGTTATCCTGTTTGAGAGCGGGATTTTCGTCAAATACGAGCGATTTTATCATCCACGCGATAGTCGCTCCCCACGCCTCATACTGGCTGGGAGTGAGATACTTGCTCAGAAGCAGGGTGTCGAGGATTTCATCTATCGAGTTGTAGCCCTTGGGCACAACGGGAAGTCCGAGAATTGACTGAGCGAGGTTGAGGATGCTCTTGTCCGTGCCGAGAAGGGCGGAAATGATTTTGTCTATAATCTGACCGGTGAGCCAGAATGCGGTGCCCTCGGGGAAGGCGGAATTTACATTGAAATCGATGTGTCCGAGCAGTTCTTCCTCAACAAGTTCATCCACAACAACATCAATCAGAAGATTAAAGAACTTTTCGGTGGTTTCGCCGCTGTCAAATCTGTCAAGCGCGTCCTTGACATATTCGTAGCCCTCTTTGCCGTAAACGTCTTCATCGCCGCCGTAATAGAGAAGCAGGGCGGTGGTGGCGTATTCGCCGAGCGTGCAGGGCTTGCCCGTGAGCGGAGTGCCGAGCACTTCGTGATTGTATGTGCATTCGTACGGGCTCACTTCAAACGCAAGCAGCTCGCCGACGAAGCCCATAAGTTTTTCCATTGTCTCATCGGGCTTGTTGACATAATTTGCCATAAGCTGCATATCTATATCGTTTATCAGACTCATCGCGTTGCGGCTGACGGTGAGGATGTTGTAGTCCCCTACCGCAAGGCCGTCCGTGCCGATGAGGTCCGTGAGCAGAGACTGTACGTCAATGCCCTTGTATGAAAGATATTTGATTATGCTTCCGGCTTCGGAAATATCCGCAAACACGCCCTTGATAAGTTTGGAAAGAATCCTGTCAAGGAATTCGCCGATATCGTTGCCGAAGGTCTGGTCATAAGATTTGGTATATTTGTAAGGCGCTTCGTAAACATCGCCGTTTTCGGATACGACGGGCTCATATTCGTCGATATCGTGATTGACCATATCGAGTTTTATGTCGGTGCCGTCGGTTGACATATCAACGGTCCTGAAATAGTTGGGGTAACCCGTGAGCGTGGGAGAGAGAACATCGGTTATCTCTTCGCCGTTGTCGTTGATATATGAACTGGTGTCGCTCGCGTGAAGGTGACCCGTGAATACATAGTGGATGCCCGCGTCGGCGTAAGTGTCCGCTATTCTTTCCCAGTCATAGCAGACAAACGCCCAGAATGTGGCTTCCTCAATATCCATATGCGGCACAAGGTTGTGGTGCTGCATAACGATGGGCACTTTGCCCTCGCTTGTAGCTTTGTTTGCCTGGGCAACAACCCAGTCAAGCAGTTCGTCGCCCACCTGACCGTCGGTGAGGTGCTCGGTTTCCTTCGCGCCGTTGTCAACCGAATAGATGCTCGTATCAACAACAATCAGTTTGAAGGCGTCGCCGAGGTCAGCGGTATAGGAGAGCATTCCGCCCTTGATGCCGTCGTAGTCCTTGCTGTAACCGGTCGGGGTGAAGGTTGCGTCCGCTTTGTCAAAACCGAGATTTTTGTAAATCTCCCTGAATTCTTCGGGGGTGGTCTTTCTCGCAGGCTCCTTCTTGCCGTTTACAAAGGTGCAGGCATCGGAGTTATTTATATCGTGGTTGCCGTTGGTAACGAAAACGGGTATGCCCGTTTCCGCCTGCCACTGCTCAAGTATGCCCGCAAGGGCAAGGTGGCTTTCGTATTCGCCGTCTTTGGTAAGGTCGCCGGGGATGAGCACATAGTCCGCCCCGTCCTTTTCGGCGTTTTCAAGAATTCCCGCAAGGGCGTTATTCACAAGCGAATAGTTTTCCGCGTATTCCTTGCTGGAGAGATAAGTAAACTCTTTATAAGCATCGCAGTTGTTGCCCTTGAGGCTGTCACCGTAAATATGCACATCGGAAAATACTCCGAGGTGAATTGTGGTCTCCTGGGCAAAAGCCATATACGGCAGGCAGGAAAACAGCATTGCGAATGCCATTAACACCGCCGTAATTTTCAGTGTGAGTTTCTTTTTCATTTCTTTTCCTCCGGCGCTTAAATCTGTTTGAGAAGAGGACCTACGCCCTTGATTGCTTTGGGTATGCAGCTGAGCATCTGTCTCACGCCGCCCTTTTCGCCGTTGAGAAGTTTGCAAAGGCCGTCCGCCATTTTTTCGCTGAACACGCCTCCGCTCATACTCATAAAATCACGGAAGGGCACCTGGAAGGCAATCGCCTGCGCGAAACCGGCGGGCACAAACTTGCTCAGCAGGTTAAACATCTTTTTGCCGTTCTTTGTTCTCTTTGCGCTCTCGAAGCAGTCCGCGATGGTAACGGGCGCGTCGGGGGCGTAATCGTTTGCGGGAATTTCCCTGCCAAGCACGGCGGTAAACTGCTCATCGGGCACAGCCTGAATGTCAGCGGTGTAATATGCAGGCGCGCTCTGTCTGTAATCGGGAATTTCTGCGGGAGCGGCGTTTACTTTCACGCCCGCGGTAAGAAGAATATCCGCGCTCGAGGAGCCTACGAGAATATCGAAGTCTCCGCTCTCAACGGTCCAGTCGTTGACTGCCGTGTTAAAGAATGCAAACGCTCTTCTGCCGAGTTTAAGGGAAATCTCTTTCTCTTCGCCGGGCTCAAGGTAAACTTTCTTAAATGCCTTGAGTTCCTTTGCCGGGCGGAATACGGTGCTCTCTTTGTCGGCAACATATACCTGAGCGATTTCCGCGCCCGCAACGGAGCCGGTGTTTTTCACTTTGAAGGTAACGGTGATTTCGTCGTTTTCATCCGCTTCGCTCTTGTCAAGCGCAAGGCCGGAATACTCAAATGTTGTATAGGAGAGACCGTAGCCGAAGGGGTAGCGCACGGGCTTGCCTGCTTTATCATAATATCTGTATCCGATATAGATGCTTTCCCTGTGCTCAACCGTCGCGGGGTTGCCGGGATAATAGTTATAAGCGGGAGTGTCCGCATAGGTGAGCGGATAGGTCTCGGGGAGTTTGCCGGAGGGATTGACCGCGCCGGAGAGGATGTCGGCAACTGCGCCGCCGCCCGCCTGACCGCCGAGGTAGGAGTTGAGAATCGCCTTGACGGAATCGGTCCAGGGCATCTCAACGGGTGAGCCGCCCGCAAGCACAACCACGGTATTCGGGTTTGCCTTGACAACCTGATTTACAAGTTCGTTATGCGAGGCGGGGAGATTCATATGCTGTCTGTCAAAGCCTTCGGATTCGAAATCATCCGTAAGACCGATGAATACAACAGCGATGTCGCATTTCGCGGCAAGTTCTGCGGCCGCCGCGATGAGAGGCGGATTCTTCTTTTCTTTCTTGATTGATTTCTCGTAGCCCTGTGCGTATTCGATATCAAAGCCCATAGCGGTGAGTTCGTCGAGCGCGCAGTCAATCTTTGTGGGGTTAATCTGCGATGAGCCCGCGCCCTGATATCTCGGGTTTTTCGCCATATCGCCTATAACGGCAATCTTTTTGCTCTTGTCAAGCGGCAGGATGCCGTCGTTTTTGAGAAGCACCATTGACTCGCCCGCAATCTTTCTTGCAAGGGGCTGATCGTCCGCATCATTATATTCGTAATTATCCTGTGCGCCGTCGCTGCACTTTTTGATGAGATTGAGAATATTCAGCGCTCTCTCGTCGAGCACGGCCTCGTCAAGTTCGCCGTTTTTGATTGCTTCAACTATCTTCTTTGTGCCCGCGCCGAAGGATGAGGGCATTTCGAGGTCGTTGCCGTTTCTGAGGCCGAGCACTCTGTCATTGACCGCGCCCCAGTCGCTGACCACTACGCCGTCAAAGCCCCACTCGTCACGCAGAATTTCAATCTGCGTATGCTTGTTTTCGGAGCCGTGCACTTCGTTGATTCTGTTGTATGAATTCATCACCGTCCAGGGTTTCGCTTTTTTGACGGCGATTTCAAAGCCGGTCAGGTAAACCTCTCTGAGGGCTCTCTCGTCGAGCACTTCGCTGACCGTCATTCTTCTCGTTTCCTGGCTGTTAACGCAGAAATGCTTGAGGGAGGTGCCGACACCCATACTCTGCACGCCTTCAATAAGGCCTGCCGCCATTTCGCCCGCAAGCACGGGGTCCTCTGCGAAATACTCAAAGTTTCTGCCGCAAAGAGGGCTTCTCTTCATATTGATGCCGGGGCCGAGAAGCACGCCGACTTTTTCCTTGAGGCATTTCTTACCGAGCGCTTTGCCCATCTCTTTGATAAGCTCGGGGTCCCAGGACGCGGCTGTGGTTGCAGCCGTGGGGTAGCAGATTGAGGGCACGCTCGCCGTGAGGCTGGAGCCCGTCTTGTTATAGTCCTTCTTGCGCAGTCCGTGAGGTCCGTCGCAGACCATAATCTCGGGTATGCCGTATTTTTCAAAAGCCTTCAGGTGCCAGAAGTCTCCGCCGTCGCAGAGCGCGGCCTTATCCTCAAGAGTCATCTGAGCAAGTATTTCTTTGGGGTCCTTCATTGGTTGTCGTCCTCCTTATTTGTTTCTGTAATTCCCAAAACATATTCGGCGTTTCCGCCTTCAAGCCCGTCAACAGAGCCCAGTTTCTTTTTTATGATGCCGTTTCTTCTGTCCGCCTCGTCGAGCACGGTGCCCGCCTCGTCGATTTTTCTTCTCGCCTTTGACAGCAGGTCGCCGAATTTGTCATACTGCTGTTTCGCGGCGGCAAGTACGGCAGTGATTTCCGTCGCCTTTTCGTTTATTGCGACCGCCCTGAATCCGAGGGCGAGAGAATTGAGCAGAGCCGTTATCGTGCTCGGCCCCGCGAGCATCACGTTGTAGTCCCTCATCACTCTTTCGGGTACACTGCTTGAGGCCGAGTAAGCCTCCGCGTAAAGCCCTTCCGTTGCGAGGTAAAGGATTGCAAAAGGCGTTGTCACGGGAACGTTTATATACTTTGAAACTTCCTTCGCTTCACTGAGTATTCTCGTTTCAAGCGCCTTGCGGGCGGATGCGAGCGCCGCCGCGTCTCCCGTCTGCGCCGCCTCCGAAAGCCTCACATAATCTTCAAGCGGGAATTTCGAATCTATAGGCAGATATGCCGCCGTGCCGTCGTTTGACGGAATTCTTACCGCGAATTCCACTCTGTCCGACGAGTTTTCTCTCGGGGCGAAATTCTTTTCGTACATACCGGGCAGAGTCTGGTCGAGTATGGAGCCGAGCTGTATCTCTGCCCAGGTGCCTCTCGCCTTCACGTTTGTGAGCACTCGGTTGAGGCTGTTTACGCTGCCCGTGACTCCGTTTGAAAGTTCTTTCACTTCGCCGAGTGATTTATAAACGCTTTCGAGTCTGTCGGAAACGGTTTTGAACGAGGAATCGAGCCTCTTTGAGAGAGTTTCGCTCAGTTTTTCGTCAACGGTTGTGCGCATCTCTTCAAGTTTTTTCTCGTTGCCCGCGCTCATTTCCTTAATCGATTCGGAAATCTGCTTCGTCTGCTTTTCGTTTTGCTCCGAGTTTTCCCTGAGCATCTGTATGAGCGCCTTGCTCATGGCTCTTTCGAGCCTGTTCTGCCGCTCGGAATTATCTACCCTGAGCGCTTCCATTTTTTTGTTGACGCCCTCTATCGCCTCTCCCGTTTCACGCCGCATCTGTTCCTGCGCCGCGCTCTGCTCCCTGCGGGAGCGTTCAAACTCCGAGCCCATACCCTGTGAGAGCCTTGAGAGATCGTCTTCAAGGTGCTGCATCTTTTCCGCCGTGCGGAGATTTTTAATGATTACAACCGCGAGAATTATAAGCAGAATAAGGTTCAGCGCGCCCGCTGCCGCCGTTGCAATCAGAAGGGGGTTGTCCAATACGCAGTCCTCCCCGATTATAAATTATAGATATTTTATTTTAACATAATGCACCTGCGCGTTCAATATACAAAATAACAGAACAGTTTTGGAAGAATTGCACAAACAGGTTTCTCTCTCTTTATGGTTTTTGTTACTTTCGGTTATATAAATCTTGACTATGTGCGCTGTTTGTATTATATTAAAATGTGATATTTATTGGCTGCTCACGGCAAGCCGAATTGAAGGAGGAAAACAAATGAAGGTATTTATGATCGGCGGCACCGGCCTGCTCGGCTGTGAAGCGGCGAGAATCTTCATCGAACACGGCCACCAGGTAAAGAGCGTTGCTCTGCCCCCTCTCCCCGAAGGCGCACCCATTCCCGAGGAGATGGAAATCGAATTCTGCAACATTTACGAAAAGACCGACGAAGAAATCAAGGCAATGATGGAAGGCTTTGACTGCTTTGTGTTTGCGGCAGGTGTTGACGAGCGCGTGGAATTCCCCGCCCCCGTTTATGATGCTTACTACAAATTCAACATCGCTCCCATCGAGCGCATCCTTCCCCTTTGCAAGGAAGCCGGCCTTACCAAGGCGGTTATTCTGGGCTCCTATTTCTCATTCCTTGCCAAAGAGCGCCCCGATATGAAACTCACCGAGAAGCATCCCTACATCCGCAGCCGTATCGACCAGGAAAACACAGCTTTCTCGTTTGCGGATGAAAACTTCGATGTTTCCGTGCTTGAACTTCCCTATATTTTCGGCACTCAGCCCGGCAGAAAGCCCGTTTGGGTTATCCTCATTGAACAGATCAAGCGCATGGACAAACTCCCCTGCACCCTCTACCCCAAGGGAGGCACCGCAATGCTTACCGTACGCCAGGTGGGTGAGGTTATCGTAGGAGCCGCGGAGAAATCCAAGGGCGCGAAGGCGTGGCCCATCGGTATGTATAACATGACCTGGAGCGAATTCCTCAAGATAGTCTATGCCGCAAGAGGCATGGGCGAAAACCGCAAGATTATCGGCATTCCCCCGTGGATGATGCGTATGGGTCTCGGCGGAGTTGTGAAAGAATACAAAGAAAAAGGTATTGACAGCGGCATCGACCCCATGGGTCTGCCCGAAATTATGGATATCAACCTCTTCATCGACCGCAAGTACAGTGAAGAACTCGGCGCAACCGAGGACGATATCAAAGCCGCCATTTACGATTCAATCAAGGTCAGCGTTGCCTCATACGAAGGCAAAGTGAAGCTCCTTGAAATGAAAGGCGAATAATACCGAAACTTCGGGGTCCGAGGAGTAAATGAAGTTGCTTCATTCCCCGGACCCTTTTTCGTAAATATTTCAGAGAGGATTTTCACAATGGAAACCAAGAAATATGTATCCGGCAAAGAAAGATGGATGTACGCCTTGGGCGCGGGCGGTCAGGGTATGATTTACGCGATGATGTCAAGTTACATCAGCGACTATTACCTCAACGTGCTACAGCTCACCCCGATGTTTGTGCTTCTGCTTATGCTCCTGGCGAGAGTGTGGGACGCAATCAACGACCCGCTTATGGGCATAATCGTTGACTCGCGCACCACAAAATGGGGCAAGATGAAGCCCTATATCCTGTTTGCCTCCGGCCCCATAGCGGCGCTCACCCTGCTTATGTACGCGAGCCCCTCGCTCAGCGGCACACAGCTTATGGTGTTTTCCGCGGTCGTCTATGTGCTCTGGGGCATGAGTTACACTATGGCGGATGTCCCCTTCTGGTGCCTGCCGAATGTGATGACTCCCAACGCGGAGGAAAGAAGCTCCGTTATCTCCTTCACAAAAATCATCAACAGTATCGGCTCCGCCCTGCCCGAAATTTTCTTCCTTGTTGCGGGCTTCACCCTGCCCAAGCTGCTTGATACCTCCGACCCGCTCGCTTTCGATAAGAAAAGATATTTCATTATCGCCTGCGCCGTGGTCGCCATAGGAATAATCCTCTATGTAAACTCCTATTTCCACGTAAAAGAGAGAGTCGTGCCTCCCATAAAGGCGCGTGCGCCCGGCGAGCCCTCCAAACTCAAGAGGCTCTTCACCTGCAAGCCGATGATGCTTGTGCTGCTTATGGGCGTGCTTTCAAGCGGCAGATATATGGTGCAGGCCGCGGCAATCCATGTGGCAAGATACTCCTTCTACATCGGCCCTTCGCTTGACGGAATGTCAATTGAGGAGCGCACCGCCGCCATCAACGCGAGCATTTCCTCCGTTAAAACAATCTTCCAGGTTTGCGCGATTGTCGGTATGTTCGGCGCGATGCTCTTTATGCCCTATGTGATGAAGAGAGTTGACTACAAAAAGATAGTCATCGTAACCTGCCTTGCGGGCGCGGTTGCGAGCGCGGGCACCACCCTCATCGGCTGGTTCACCTCAAACCTCTACATCTGCATCCCCTTCATCATAATCTCCTGTATTCCTCTCGGCGTTATCAACGTGGTAACCTTCGCCATGATATGCGACTGCCTCGACTATATGGAAGTAACCACCGGTTACAGAGACAACGGTCTGGGCTCCGCAATCAGCGGATTTATAAACAAAATCGGCAACGCCCTTTCCACAAGCGGCATAATCGTGATGTATATGCTCATCGGTTTCAAGCCCGAAGAGATGCTTTCCTCCACCGCAATCACAGCCGCCACGGACCTTACTCACACACAGAATTTCGCAATCTTCTCCCTCGTTTCCATAGTGCCCGGCGTAAGTATGCTGCTATGCGCCCTGCCCATGTTCTTCTATAAGATTTCGGGCAAGGAAAAAGAGAGAATGCTTGAAGAACTTGCGGCAAAACGCGAGGCTGAAGGCCTTGTAATCAACGAATAATCCAAAAGAATCCGGTGATACCTTGTCAGAGAAAAAATCATTGAGAAATATTGCCATCATCGCCCACGTTGACCACGGCAAAACCACCCTGGTTGACGAGATGCTCAAGCAGAGCGGCACCTTCCGCGAAAACGAGCAGGTTGCCGAAAGAGTCATGGACTCAAACGACCTTGAGCGCGAGAGAGGCATTACCATACTTTCCAAAAACACATCAATCCACTACAAAGGCACAAAGATAAATGTTGTTGACACCCCGGGTCACGCCGATTTCGGCGGCGAGGTGGAGCGCATTCTCATGATGGTCGACGGCGTGCTTCTGCTCGTTGACGCGTTTGAGGGCTGTATGCCCCAGACGCGCTTCGTGCTCAAAAAGGCTCTCGGCCTCAAAAAGAAGGTGCTTGTGGTCATCAATAAAATCGACCGCCCCAACGCAAGGCCGTTTGAGGTGGTTGACGAAGTGCTCGATCTTTTCATAGACCTCGGCGCGGATGAGGACCAGCTTGACTTCCCCGTAGTTTACGCAAGCGCGCGTGACGGCTACTCAAGCCTTGACCCCGAAGTGCGCGAGGGCAATATGCAGCCCCTGTTTGATGCCATACTTGAAAATATCGACCCGCCCGCGGGAGACCCGGACGGTCCGCTTCAGTGCCTGTTTTCATCGCTTGATTACGATGACTATGTGGGCAGAATCGGTGTCGGCAGGATTGAGCGCGGCAAAATCAGACGCAACCAGACCGCCACTCTCTGCAAAACGGACGGCAGTCAGAAGAGCGTCAAAGTTTCGCGTCTCTATCAGTTTGAAGGCCTTAACCGCGTTGAATGCGAAGAGGCTGAAGCGGGCGACATTATCTGCGTGAGCGGTATTGAGGGCATCAACATAGGCGAAACCCTCTGCGACCCCGACAACATCGAGCCTCTTCCCTTTATCAAGATAGACGAGCCGACCATTTCGATGAATTTCATCGTAAACGACAGCCCGTTTGCCGGCAAGGAAGGTAAATTCGTCACCTCCCGAAACCTTCGTGACAGGCTCTTCAAAGAGGTTGAAACAAATGTTTCGATGCGCGTTGAGGAAACGGACAACACCAACACCTTCAAGGTGAGCGGTAGAGGCGAACTTCACCTCTCGATTCTGATTGAAACGATGCGCCGCCAGGGCTATGAATTCCAGGTTTCGCGCCCGAAAGTCATTCTCAAGGAGATTGACGGTCAGATTTACGAGCCTATGGAACTGCTTATAATAGAAGTGCCTGAAAGTTATGTGGGCGTTGTGATTGAAAAACTCGGCTCACGCAAGGCGGAACTTGAAAATATGGGCTCCCGTGAGGGCGGCTCCACCCACCTTGAATTCAAAATACCGTCAAGAGGACTTATCGGCTACCGCTCGGAATTCCTCACCGATACCAACGGCAACGGCATTATGAATCAGCTTTTCGACGGCTACAAGCCCTACAAAGGCGAGATTTCCTCGGGCGAGCGCGGCTCGATTATAGTGCACGAAACGGGCGTTTCCTCCGCGTACGGTCTTTTCAACACACAGGACAGAGGCCGTCTCTTCATAGGCCCGGGCGTTGATGTCTATGAGGGCATGATTGTGGGCGAATGCGCAAAGAGCGACGATGTCACCTGCAACGTGTGCAAACTCAAGCACCTCACCAACACCCGTGCGAGCGGCTCGGACGAAGCTCTGCGCCTTGTGCCCCCGAGCATTATGAGCCTTGAACAGTGTATGGAATTTATAAAGGATGACGAACTGCTCGAAGTTACCCCGACTTCTCTCAGACTGCGCAAAAAGATTCTTTCAAAAGAGCAGAGAATGAAACAGCAGTTCAGAAACAAACAGTAAATGGATAAAACAGCACGCGCCGTCGCTCTCGGAAGCTTTGACGGCATGCACAAAGGACATAAAGCGGTTATAGCCTGCGCTCTTTCATACAAGGAGCGCGGGCTTGTTCCCTGTGCGCTTCTCTTTACCTCCCATCCCCTGCTTTCCCTTACGGGCAAAGCCCCGCAGGAAATCCTTCAGCCCTCTCTCAGGGACAGGCTCCTTGAGAATATGGGAGTTGAAGAGAAGTTTACAGAGTTTGAAAATATAAAAAATATGACGCCGCGCGAATTCTTTACGCAGATACTGATTGACTCTCTCGGCGCGGGCGCTCTTTGCTGCGGAGAGGATTACCGCTTCGGTAAAGGCGGCACGGGCGATGTGAATACGCTTAAAGACCTGTGCGGCGAATACGGAGTAGCTCTCACCGTCGCGCCCACCGTAATGTATCAGGGTCAGCCCGTGAGTTCCACCAGGATAAGGGCGGCGGTCATGCAGGGCGACATCCCCGCGGCAAACGATATGCTCGGCAGGCCTTTCGGCTACGAGGCGATTGTAAAGCACGGGCACCGCAGAGGGCATCTTATAGGCGCGCCCACAATCAACCAGTATTTTGACGGCGGCTTTATCGTGCCGAAAAACGGAGTTTACGCCTCAAGCGTCATCTACGGCGGTACAGAATACGCGGGCGTTACGAATATAGGACTTCGCCCCTCATTTGAAAACGAAGACCTGCGCAGCGAAACCTGTATACTCGGCTTTTACGGCGACCTTTACGGCGAAAACGTACAGGTAAATCTGTTTGAATACTTAAGGCCCGAAAAGCCTTTCCCCGATATAGAAAGCCTGAAGACTCAGATAGCCCTTGACGCGGAGAAATCCCGGAAAATATTTGCTAAGCGTGGTGACGGAAATGTATGACAGCTTTGAAAAACTGAAAGCGGACTGCATGAAATGTGAAAAGTGCGGCCTTTGCAAAACCCGTACAAACCTTGTTTTCGGCGTAGGCAACGAAAACGCCGAGGTAATGTTTGTGGGCGAAGGACCCGGCAGAAACGAAGACCTGCAGGGCGAGCCCTTTGTGGGCAAGGGCGGTCAGCTGCTTGACAAATACCTTGAATACATTGACCTTGACAGGCACAAGAATATTTATATTGCCAATATGGTAAAATGCCGTCCTCCCGAAAACAGAGACCCCTCCGAGGAGGAGCAGGATTGCTGTATCGGCTGGCTGCGCGAGCAGACAAGGCTCATACGCCCCAAAATAATAGTCTGCCTCGGCAGAATCTCGGCAAAGAGGCTCATAGGCAGGGATTTCCTTGTGACAAAGGAGCACGGAGTATTCAAAGAGAAAGGCGGCATACTGTTTATGGGCACCTATCACCCCGCCGCCCTTCTGAGAAACCCCAACAACAAAGCCCCCGCGCTTGAAGATTTTATTTCTTTAAGAGAAAAAATATGGGAAGTTTGTGACCACACTTATGATGTACACCGCTGAAAACTATGATGTGATAGTAATCGGAGCGGGGCACGCCGGAATTGAGGCGGGCCTTGCCTGCGCGCGCCTCGGAGTAAAAACAGCCGTATTCACCGTGAATCTCGACTGGGTGGGCAATATGCCCTGCAACCCCTCCATAGGCGGCACATCAAAAGGTCACCTCGTAAGGGAGATTGACGCTCTCGGCGGAGAAATGGGCGTTGCGGCGGACGCAAACACCCTGCAGTCGCGTATGCTGAATCTCGGCAAAGGGCCCGCCGTACACTCTCTCAGGGCGCAGATTGACCGCAGAGCCTATTCCGACTATATGAAAGGCGTGCTCGAAAAGCAGGAAAATCTGTATCTGAGACAGGGCGAAATAACCGATATAACAAAGGACGGCGACCTCTGGGAAGTTACCACGAGGCTTGAGGCAAAGCACAAGGCGAAAGCCGTGATTCTCGCCACGGGCACCTTCCTCGCCGGCAGAGTTTATATAGGCGATGTTTCATACGAGAGCGGGCCGGACGGTATGTTCCCCGCCTGCGCTCTCGCCGTTTCACTCAAAAAACTGGGCGTACCGACCAGGCGCTTCAAAACGGGCACTCCCCCGAGAGTAAACCGCAGAAGCGTTGATACAGAAGCGCTTGAGCCGCAGTACGGCGACGAAAAAATAGTTTCGTTTTCATTTTCAAAAAAGCACTCTCCGCAGAACAAACTCCCCTGCTACATAGCGTTCACGGGTGAGGAAACCAAGCGGATTATACTTGACAACCTTCACCGCTCCCCTCTTTACAGCGGCAAGATAGACGGCGTTGGGCCGAGATACTGCCCCAGTATAGAAGATAAAATCGTGCGTTTCTCCGAAAAAGAAAGACATCAGATTTTTGTTGAGCCCTGCGGGGAGAAAACGGACGAAATGTATCTGCAGGGGCTCTCCTCCTCCCTGCCCGAGGATGTGCAGCTTAAAATAGTTCACTCCATACCGGGCCTTGAAAAAGCGGAATTCCTGCGCACCGCCTACGCGATAGAATATGACTGCGTTGATCCCCTCGCCCTTCGTCAGACCCTTGAATTCAAGGGTTTTGAAGGCCTTTACGGCGCCGGGCAGTTCAACGGCTCAAGCGGATATGAAGAAGCAGCGGCACAAGGTCTTGTGGCTGGCATAAATGCCGCCCTCAAAATACTCGGTAAAGAACCGATGATTCTTGACAGGACAACTTCTTATATAGGCACGCTTATTGACGACCTTACAACCAAAGGCTGCGCCGACCCTTACAGGATGATGACCAGCCGCTCCGAATACCGACTGATTCTCAGGCAGGATAATGCGGACAGACGCCTTACCGAATACGGCTACAAAGCAGGGCTGATATCGGAGGAAAGATATGCCGCTTTCAGGCAGAAACTTGAGATGATTGAAGCGGAGAAAGAAAGGGTCAAAGCCGTATCAATAAAGAAATGCGACACTCTCGATGCCCTGCTTGTTTCACGTGGAACAGTCCCCCTTGAAAAAGGTCTTAAAATGGCTGAACTTCTCAAAAGGCCCTGCGTTGACTATGACCTTCTCACGGATTACGACCCCGAAAGACCCGATTATCCGCCCGAAATATTTGAGCAGGTTGAGATTGATATCAAATATGAAGGTTATATAAAAAGGCAGGAAATGCAGATAAAAGAGATGCGCCGCCTTGAAGTACAGAAGATTCCCGATGATATAAACTATGAGGAAATAACGGGATTAAGGCTTGAGGCGATTGAAAAACTCGGCAAAGTCCGTCCCGAAACAGTCGGGCAGGCTTCAAGAATTTCAGGCGTCTCCCCTGCCGATATTTCCGTGCTTACGGTTTATCTGTCCAGACACAGCCATTGATTTTCATACGCCCCTCCCCGTTTGCAGTATGATTACGGAGAATAAAATGAATTTTGATTTATCGCTGTTTGAAGAAAACACGGCAAAAATGAATATAACCCTGAGCCCCGACAGAATTGAATTGCTCGATTCTTTCGCCGCTCTGCTTACGGAAAGAAACAAAACCGTGAATCTTACTGCGGTTACCGACGCGCGGGGAATCGCCGTAAAACATTTCGCGGATTCTCTTTCGCCCATGAGCGTATGTGATTTTTCGGGCTCGCCCAAAGTGCTGGACCTCGGCACGGGCGCGGGCTTCCCGGGAATGCCGCTGCTTATTGCAAACCCGGATATAAAAATCACCTTTATGGATTCAATCGGTAAGAAACTCGATTTTATTGAATCTGCCTTGAATGCTCTTTCGCTTGAGGGTGAAACCCTCAACTGCCGCGCAGAAGACGCGGGCAAAGACGAAACTTACAGAGAGCGGTTTGACATCGCCGTTTCAAGAGCAGTCGCTCCGCTTAACGCCCTTTGCGAATACGCTCTGCCGTTTGTAAAGAACGGGGGAGTGTTCATCGCGATGAAAGGCGCTCAGGCGTCGGGGGAACTTGAAGGCGCGCAAAACGCAATCAAAACACTCGGCGGAGAGGTTATCTCGCAGAAGGGGATAACCCTTACGGACGGAGAGCGGAATCTGATAGTAATCAAAAAGGTTTCGCCCACGCCCCGCGAATATCCCCGCACTCCGGCGAAAATCAAAAAATCGCCGCTCTGATTAATCACAGAATCAACCGTAATTCAATAATCAAAGCCCGCTGTTCCGGTATTGAACGGCGGGTTATTTATATATATTTCCTTCTTATTATGCTTCGCTGCACGTGAATACAGCCGTTAATCACTGCAGAACCGCCCTCTTTTATCCCGTGTTTCACGGAAATAATCCGTGCGTTTGTTCCACGTGGAACATTTTTCTGTTTTTCATAAAATTTTTTCGTTGCTTATCTGCCTGCCGAAAACAAATGCATCCACGATATAAGCGATTTTCGGCGTTTTTCGGGCTGAAAGGGGAGTGCGCGCGGAGTTTTTGACTGTTGCTTATTTTATTTTCGCGTGTTATAATGCGGCTATATTCTCGGTATTGGAGTGAAGATTATGGCAAAAACCGTTGCAATAGTCAACCAGAAGGGCGGGGTAGGCAAAACCACAACCGCCGTAAACCTCGCCGCGGCGCTCGGAAACAGGGGCTGTAAAGTCCTGCTTGCGGATATCGACCCGCAGGGCAATTCAACCAGCGGCTTCGGCATAAACAAAAAGGATGTTACAAACACATCCTATGATATGCTCATCGGAAACTGCGGCGCTAAGGACTGCATAGTCAAAACCGCTTTCAAAAATGTCAGCATAATCCCTTCGGGCATGGACCTCGCGGGCGCGGAACTTGAACTCGCAGACCTCGAAAAACGCGAAAGCAGGCTTAAGAACGCCCTCGCTTTTGTAAATGAGGATTTTGATTTCATCTTCCTGGACTGCCCTCCGTCACTCGGGCTCATCACTCTCAACGGCCTGTGCGCGGCGGACACCCTGATTGTGCCGATTCAGTGCGAATTCTACGCTCTTGAAGGACTTTCACAGCTCATCGGCACTGTGCGCACCGTGAAGCGCCTCTATAATCCGTATCTCGAAATAGAAGGAGTGCTCCTTACAATGTATGACGGCAGGCTCAACCTTACACAACAGGTTGTGGATGAAGTCAAAAAATGCTTCCCGAAGAAGGTCTATTCCTCGGCTATTCCGAGAAATGTCCGTCTGTCGGAGGCTCCCGGCTTCGGTATGCCCGTAATGTATTACGATAAATCTTCAAAAGGCGCAAAAGCCTATGACAAACTCGCTCACGAATTTATGAAAGCCAACGGTAAGAGGAGGTAACACTATGGCGGCAAAAAAAGGCGGTCTCGGCAAAGGCCTTGACGAACTTCTCAGAGATAACGCTCCGGAGGAAGGCAGCGGCGCTTCTTCGGTAATGCTCAGAATCGGCGATATAGAGCCGAACAAAGATCAGGCAAGAAAGAATTTTGATGACGACGCGCTCTCCGAACTCGCGGATTCAATTTCAAAGCACGGCGTGCTTCAGCCGCTTCTTGTAAGGCCTCTCATAGGCGGCGGCTATCAGCTTATAGCGGGCGAAAGGCGCTGGCGCGCTTCCCGCCTCGCAGGGCTCACGGAAGTGCCTGCGGTTATTAAAAATCTCTCCGATGAGGAAGCGGCGGTAATTTCACTAATTGAAAACCTGCAGAGAGAAGACCTTGACCCTGTTGAAGAGGCAAAAGGCTATCATAAACTCATCACCGATTTCGGTCTCACTCAGGAGGAGGCCGCGGCTCAGGTAGGCAAATCACGCCCCGCCGTTGCCAATTCACTGCGCATTCTCAAACTTCCCGACGAGGTGCTTGCGCTTATTTCTTCCGGCGCTCTTTCCGCCGGCCACGCTAAGGCTCTCGCCGGAATCGAAGACCTCAAAACCCTTACCGCGCTTGCGAAGACGGTTGCGGAAAAAGGTCTTTCGGTAAGAGAGACAGAAAAACTCGTGAAGGCGGCTTCAAAAACCAAAAAGCCCGCCGCTAAAACACGAAACAGCAGAAACACCTATTTTGACGAAGTGGAACTTGCCCTGCACAACGCGCTCGGCAGAAAAGCGAAAGTCGTCACCTCCGGAAAAAAAGAGAGCGGCGTGCTCGAAATACCCTTCTTTGACAAAAAGGATCTTGAAGATATAGTAAACGCGCTTTCATCACTTGAATAAAAGAGGACCGGGATGAACAGAAAAACAGCAACGGCGCTCGTCATCTGCCTTGCGCTTATTGCTTTCAGCGCGCTTTCGTTTACGCTTGTAAAAACTTTGAGAACACAGGTACCCGTGCTCGGCAGTTACTATCCCTCCGGCAGCGAGGAAGAAGAAGAAACACAGACGAAAGCGGAAAAAATCAAAATAAATTATCAGCGCCTTGCTTACGACCTGACACAGAGCGGGGGAGTCGAGGTTTCCTCTCTTATGCTCGAAAGGGCGGGCGCTCAGACCTGTGCCGTGCTCGAAGAGGAAGTGAAAGGCGGAGAGATATCACCCGATCGTTTCAGGCAGATAACGGGTTACACGCCCTTTGCCTTTGCCGACAAATACGGCACAATGGTCAGCCGCGATATGGGAGATAACGGCAAAGAGACCTTCACGCTCGGCTTTACCGGAGACATTAATTTCACCGAGACCGGCTATGTGATGACTCACGCCTACCATATGCCCGGCTGTGTTATGGACTGCATTGACGAAACATTTCAGAATGAAATGCGCTCGGCGGATATAATGTTCATTAACAACGAATTCCCTTATTCGGACCGGGGAACGCGGCAGGTTGATAAAAAGTACACTTTCAGGGCAAAACCCGAAAACGTCAAATATCTCCAAGAACTCGGCGTTGATATCGTGTCGCTCGCAAACAATCACACCTACGATTACGGCTACGAGAGTTTTGTTGATACCCTCGAAACCCTGCGAAACGCCGATATCCTCTATGTAGGCGCGGGCATGACCGCAAGCGAGGCAAACGCTCCCGTTTCCCTGCTTATAAACGGCTACAAAGTTTCCTATATAGCGTGCTCGGGCGTTGAGTATCCGATAAAAACACCCGTCGCCACCGAAACCTCCTGCGGCATCATGGGCTCCTATGACAACGGCGAAAAAACCAAAGAGGCTGTTGAAAAGGCGAGAGAGGACAGCGACTATGTCATCGTCTTCCCTCACTGGGGTTTTGAAAACACCACACAGCTTACCTCCGCCCAGATTTCAAACTCTCGCAAATGGATTGACGCGGGCGCGGATGCGGTAATCGGCTGTCACGCTCACATACTGCAGGGTATGGATTATTACAAGGGCGTCCCCGTCGCCTACGGTCTGGGCAATTTCTGGTTTAACACCCGCGATGTCTACACTGTGCTTTATAAACTGGTTGTAAGCGGCAGCGGCATTGAAGTGAGAATCGTGCCCGGCAGGCAGGCGCACAGCGAAACCTTTTATCTTGAAAGCGAAAGCGAGCGCAGGTCGCTCTATAACAGCATAATCTCCTGGTCGCCCAATAACAACATATCCATTTCCGATGAAGGAATAATCACGGAGAAAAAAGATGACTGACAGACTTTATTATAAAGACGCTTATATCCGCAGTTTTACCGCAAACGTTATTTCCTGCACGGAAAAAAGCGGAAAATATGAAATCATACTCGACCGCACGGCGTTTTTCCCCGAAGGCGGCGGACAGCCAGGCGACAGGGGAGCGATAGGCTCTTCGAAAGTGCTTGACACCGTATTGCGTGATGATGAAATAATCCATATCTGCTCTTCTCCCGAAAGCGGAGAGTGCGAATGCTCGCTCGACTGGGATTTCAGATTTTTGAATATGCAGCAGCACAGCGGCGAGCACATTTTTTCGGGCGTGCTTCACTCGCTCACGGGCCTCGATAATGTCGGCTTTCATATGAGCGAAAGTGAAAAGGAAGTCACCGTTGATTTCAGCGGACCCGTGTCAGATGAAACAATCGCCCTTGCCGAGAAAAAAACAAACGAATTCATCTGGGCAAATGTGCCCGTAACCTGCTTTTATCCGCCCGAGGATGAAATAAGCAGTTATGATTACAGAAGCAAAAAAGAGATTGACGGACCTCTGCGCCTTGTGAAAATTGAGGGCGCGGACCTGTGCGCCTGCTGCGGCACCCATGTCGCGCGCACTGGCGAAACAGGCATAGTGAAAGTAATCACAAGTGAAAGCAACAGGGGAGGGGTGAGAATCACTCTTAAAATCGGCTCCCTTGCCCTTGAAGACTATATCGAAAAGAATAATTCTGTTTTGGAAATATCCGCATCTCTCTGCGCAAAGCATCACGAGGTTTCGCAGGCGGTTGAAAAACTGAAGGAAAAGCAGAATGACCTTCGCATCGAAATCAGCAATCTCAATAAGGAGATTATTTCCCTTCTTGCGCGCGGTTTCACGGATGAATTCCCCTGCGTTGTTGATTCAAGGGGCTCTTCCGATTTTGCAAGGATGCTTGCGGACGCGGGCGCTTCACAGGTAAAAATCGCCTTCGCTTTTTCGGGCGACGACAAAAACGGCTACAAGTACGCCGTCGCTTCAAAACTCACGGATGTCAGGGAAACGGGTAAACTCCTCAATTCCGCTCTCGGCGGCAGGGGAGGCGGAAAGCCCGAAATGATAATGGGCAGCGTAAGCGCTTCTCTTGAGCAGATAAAGGCTTTTATCGAAAGCGTGAAATAAATCAGGGAATAATAATTTAAATCAAAATTTTCTCTTGATATCGGATAAAATATATTATATAATATGATGTAAACTAATCGGCGAGAACTTTTCTTTGATCATGTGGCGTGTGGGTCCTGTGCGACAGGACACTGTGAACCATGTCAGGCGGGAGACCGAGCAGCATTAAGCGGACAGTCGTGTGCGCCACAGTTTGCCTGCCGCCATATGATCAAGGGAAAGTTCTTTTGGAAAGAGGTGAGAAAATGTATCTGGCGCTTTACAGAAAATGGAGACCGTCAACCTTTGACGAGGTTTACGGCCAGCCGCATATTACCGAAACTCTCAAAAAAGAAGTCGCGTCAGGAAAGATTTCTCACGCCTATCTTTTCACCGGCTCAAGAGGCACGGGCAAAACCTCCTGCGCCAAGATTCTTGCAAAGGCGGTCAACTGCCCCAACGCCGTAAACGGCAACCCCTGCAACGAATGTGAAATCTGCAGAGGCATTGATAACGGCTCGCTTACCGATGTGGTTGAAATGGACGCCGCGAGCAACAACGGCGTTGACGAAATCCGCACCCTGCGTGAGGAAATAGTTTTCGCGCCTACAGTGGCAAAGTACAGAGTGTATATAATCGACGAAGTGCATATGCTCTCCGCGAGCGCTTTCAACGCCTTCCTCAAAACTCTCGAAGAGCCGCCCGAGCACGCAATTTTCATCCTCGCCACCACGGATGTTCACAAAGTGCTTCCCACCATTCTTTCAAGATGCCAGCGTTTTGATTTCAGGCGCGTTTCCGCGCAGGATATAGTAAAGAGGCTTAAGTTCGTAGCCGAAAACGAAAATGTCACCCTCACGGATGACGCGGCAAATCTTATAGCGAATGTCGCCGACGGCGGTATGAGAGACGCTCTATCCGTGCTTGACCGCTGCTTCGCGATTTCCGACAATATCGATTCGGCGGTGGTAAGTTCCGCCGCGGGAGTTACGGGCAACGATAATCTCTTCAAGTTTTCCGGCTTTATTGCACAGGGCGATTTCAAATCCGCTCTGCTGCTCGTTTCCGAACTTTACAAAGGCTACTGCGATGTTTCGGTGCTTGCCAACCGTCTGCTTGACCACTTCAGAAATATAATGGTCGCAAAGTCGGTAAGCAACTGTCAGGATCTCATAATCTGCTCCGAAGAAGAAATTGAGCAGTACAGGAGCAGGGCAAAAGAGATTTCGATGAACAAGCTTCTCGAGTGCATAGAGATTCTTTCAAGATTCAATTATTCCGTAAAAGAAGCGTCAAACAAAAGAATTCTTCTTGAAACGGCAATCATAAAAATGTGCGGAGTGAAAGACAGTGTTTCCGCTAAAGAGCCCGCCGCTCCGGTGAGCGCTCCCCGGACCGTAACCAAAACATTCACTCAGCCGGTGCCCGTTCTTTCCTCACCCGAAGTAAAGGCTGAAACTCCCTCTCCTCAGGTCAAAGAAGAAACTCCGGCACCCGCACCTCAGCCCCAGGCAAATCCCGCAGAAAGTCAGGAGCCCTATCCCGACGGATCTTTTACTCTGTGGCCCGAGATAAAAGAAAAACTCAAGACTTACGATATGGCTCTGTTTGCCGTGCTTTCGCAGACCGACGCGATTATCAAAAACGGCAAAATCATTATTCTCACAAATAACCCCGGATTAAAAGAATACATTCTCAAAAACAATTACGCATCTGCCCTCAAAAACGCGATAACCGATGTAACGGGCAGAGAGATGAAAGCCGCAATTTCGGTTACCGGCGGCAATAACAAACCGGCAGGGGAGAGCGACAAACCGAAGGACGACAGTCCTCTGAGCGGTCTTCTGTCAAAAATCAACGATTTCAATAATTAAGGAGAAAACAGGATGAAAGCAAGAATTCCCGGTGCCGGCCAGGGCGGTCAGGCCAATATGATGAAAAAAATTCAGGAAATGCAGGAAAATATGGAGAGAATCCAGAAAGAGGTTGAAGAAACCGTTTTCACCTCTTCCGCAGGCGGCGGAGCAGTTGAAGTATCCGTTACCGGCGCTCACCAGGTGACTGCAATCAACCTTAAGCCCGAAATAGTCGACCCCGAAGATATAGAAATGCTTGAGGACCTTATTATCTCCGCCTGCAACGAAAGCATCCGCAAGGCAAACGAAGCAATGGAAAAAGGTATGGAAGAGGCAAAAGGCGGTCTTTCCATCCCCGGTCTTCTCTGATGAGCGGTTTTGCCCCGTCACTTGAAATACTGATTGATAAACTCGCTTCTCTGCCCTCAATCGGCAGAAAAAGCGCTCAGAGGCTCGCCTTTCATTTTATGTCAATGAGTGACGAAGAAGCGCAGGCTTTTGCCGAGGCTGTTAAAAATGCTCGCACCAAAGTAAAACGGTGCACCGTATGCTGTAATTTTTCAGATGAAGATGTCTGCCCGATTTGCAGGTCAAAGGAGCGCGACCGCTCCGTAATCTGCGTGGTTGAAGACCCGCGAGACGTGCTCGCATTTGAGCGCACTCACGAATATCCCGGTCTTTATCATGTGCTTCACGGAGTTATAAGCCCGATGAACGACATAAACCCCGAAGACATCTGCATAAAAGAACTTATCGCCCGTCTGTCGGGCGACGAAGTAAAAGAAGTGATTATGGCAACCAACCCCACAGTTGAAGGCGAAGCCACATCAATGTATATTTCAAAACTTATTAAACCTCTCGGCGTGAAAGTGAGCCGCCTCGCCTACGGCGTACCCGTCGGAGCGGACCTCGAATATGCCGATGAATTCACCCTGATAAGGGCAATGGAAGGCAGAAAAGATATCTGAAAAAATATTGACTTATTCAACATCTTTTTCACTTTTTCTTCACTCCCTTTCACGGTTTTCACCACCCTGATTTTTATTCACACTTCTAACATTTTACTCACACACATAAAGTTAAAAATTCACCCGCGTTTTTCTCAGTAATTTAAGGCATCGCGCAAGTTGTACCACATTTTCACGCACTCTACTACTACTACTGAATTATGTATATGATTACATATCAATAATCGCTTTCGCCCGTATTTATGCGGCTGTAAGAAAGATATATGGAGGAAGTATATATGAAGTTTATCTGTAACACATTTGATTTATCTGAAGCCTGCCAGATTGTCCAGAGAGCGGCGTCTTCAAAGACAGCCCTTCCCTCAGTGGAAGGTATATTGCTGACTGCTTCTTCGGGCAAACTTACTCTCACGGGTTACGACCTTGAAATGGGCATAATCACCGAGATTCCCTGTTCTTCATCCGAAGAGGGCAAAATAGTAATAAACGCCCATATGCTCAGCGAAACTTTAAGAAAACTTCCTGCCGACTCCGTATCTGTTGACGCAGACGCAAGACAGATTGCCACAATCGAAAGCGGCGAATTCAAAACCACGATAATCGGTATGAACGCCGAGGATTATCCCGAGCTTCCTTCGGTAAGCAGAGGATATGATGTTGAAGTAAGTCAGAATATCCTTAAAGATATGATCCGCAAAACCATCTTCTCGGCAGCTGTTAAAGACAGCAAAGTTGTTCACACGGGCGTGAAATTTGAAATAGAGCCCGGTCATATCCGCCTTGTAGCGGTAGACGGTGTGCGTCTTGCAATCAGAAATGAAAATATTGACTACAGCGGCGAAGAACTTACCTTCGTTGTGCCGGCAAAAACTCTTTCTGAAGTTATGAAACTTCTCAGCGACGAGGATGATAAAATCAAGATTTCCGTCGGCAACAGGCACATCACTTTTTCAATCGGCGCTTATTACATTATTTCAAGGCTGCTTGACGGCGAATTTCTTAACTATAAATCCGCTATTCCTTCGGCGGCAAAGACCATTGCAAAGGTAAACACCGCGCAGTTCCTCAGCAGTATTGACAGAACTTCGCTCATTATTACCGACAGAATCAAGAGCCCCATCAAGTGCGTCTTTTCAAATGACAGCATAGTGATGTCCAGTAACGCCTCAATCGGCGCGTCAAACGATAAGATTCCCGCCGAGATTACCGGCGATGACATCACAGTTGGTTTCAACAATAAATATATGCTTGATGCTCTTCGTGTGTGCGACACAGACGAAATCAAGATTATGCTCAACAGCCCCGTTGCCCCCATCCTTGTGGTGCCGGTAGAGGGTGATGAGTTTATCTTCCTTATCCTTCCCGTGAGGCTCAAGAATGAAAATTAAAGTCAAGGTTGTTCCGAAGCAGGAAATACATAAGAAGATAGACACGGATTTTGTAAAACTCGATTCTTTTCTCAAACTCAATGACGCGGTGCAGTCCGGCGGTCACGCGAAAGTGGTGATTCAGGGCGGCGAGGTGAAGGTAAACGGAGAAACCTGCCTTCAGCGCGGCAAAAAGATAAGAAAAGGCGATAGAGTGGAATTCGAAAGAAAAATCTATATAGCAGAATAAAAATATAAAAAGAGAGGAATGGTGATATAAATGATTATTTCAAGCCATTCCTCTTTTAATTTCCGCAATTCGGAGCATTGCTCCATAGAGCCGCACCCCGAAATGAACATAATATACGGCGAAAACGGTCAGGGCAAAACAAACCTGATTGAAAGCATCTGGATGATGACGGGTTTTTATTCATTCAGGGCGAGAAAAAATGTTCAGCTGATAAGGCAGGGGAGCGAGAAGGCGGAAATCAATACAAAATTTACCGCTTTCGGCAGAGAGCAGGAAGCATCTCTCGTTATCGGCAACAAAAAAGAACTTACATTAAACGGCGTAAAAGAGGAGAGCCCCAGGGCGATAATGGGCACCTTCCCGGCGGTAGTGTTTTCACCATCAACTCTCGGCATCGTCAGAGACGGCCCCTCCGAGCGCAGAAAGATGCTCGATATAGGCATAAGCCTCATAAAGCCGAATTACGCGATGCTGATGAGCAAATATATAAGAGTGGTCGATCAGCGAAATGTGCTCCTTCGCAAATTCGGTGACAGAAGCGCGCAGATGGCGGATTATTTTGCCCCGTGGGATGAAGAACTTGTGAAACTCGGCGCAAAGATTATAAAATACCGCCTTGATTACACAGAGAAACTTGCTCTCTATTCCGCAGAAATCTATGACGGCATAAGTTCCGGCAGAGAAAAATTTGAATTCTATTACGGCTTTTCGAAAGAAAACCTTGATGAAGAAGAAATTGCCATTCGCCTTAAAAAAGAACTCGAAAAAAATTTTGAGAGCGATATAAAAAGAAGTTACACGGGCTCGGGCCCGCACTCTCACGATCTGATTTTAAGCCTTGACGGCAGGGACGCAAGAATGTACGGCTCACAGGGTCAGCAGCGCTCCTGCGCACTTTCAATGAAACTCAGTGAAGCGCGCATCACCGAAAAGGTGACGGGGGAGAGCCCCGCCGTGCTGCTCGACGATGTGATGAGCGAACTTGACGAAGGCAGGCAGAAATATATACTCAACTTCCTTGACGGCAGGCAGGTTTTCATCACCTGCTGCGAGCCCTCAACCCTGCTCAGAAAAGAAAAGGGCAAGGTTTTTGAGGTTAAAAACGGCGAAGTAAAAGAATTATAACAAAGGAGAACGGTTATGAGTTTTTCAATGTTTATCAAGATGTTCACAGCGTTTATAATGTCGGTTTTCACGGTGTTTTCATCTTCCGCGCAGGTTAAAATGATAGGCCACAGAGGCCACAGCATGCCTTACCCCGAAAATACCGCCATGGCATTTGAGCAGGCGGCAAAGCACGGCTTCGCCGGGGCTGAAACCGACGTGCGCGTGACAAGCGACGGAGTTTATGTGACCAATCACAACAGCAGCGTTGTGCTCAAAGACGGCACAAAACTTGAAATTGCCGATAACACCTATGAGGCGCTCACCGCTCAGCCTCTGAAGCAGAGCAAAACTCTCAAGGATGTCTATCTCTGCACCTTCAAAGAGTATCTCGAAATAATGAGAGACAATGATATGATCTGCTTTATCGAGCTCAAAGGCGAGTTTGACGATGAGCAGATAAACGAAATATTCACCCTCGCGGGAGACGTATATACGCTTGACAAATGCATTTTGCAGTCTTTCGAATTCGAAAACCTCGTGAAAGCGCACGAGCAGTTTCCCGACCTTCGCATAATGCTCACATACGGCGAAACGGACAAAAGTTATGTGAAATGCTTCGAATACGGCTTTTCAATAGACGCCGACTACGCAGTGATTGACGAAGAAATGGTTGAAGCCTTCCACTCAAGAGGGCTCGAGGTCGCGGCGTACACGGCAAATGAACTCTTCGTGCTCAGTTACCTCAAATCGCTCGGTGTAGATTATATTGAATCCGACCTTCTCGGGGGAGCGTTTGCCTGATGTATCTGCATATAGGAATGGATAAAATCATCACCTATGATGAAATAATCGGCATATTTGACCTTGATACCACCACGGTCGAAAAAAACACGAGGGATTCCCTCGCAAACGCCGAAAAGGCGGGCATAGTTGAAAACGTCTGCAACGACCTGCCGAAATCCTTTGTCGTATGCGAAAAGGACGGCAAAAGAAAAATCTATATCACCCAGCTTACTTCGCAGACTTTGCAGAAACGCCTTTCAAACCCGGTAGCGGAATAAAATAAAAAGAGGACTGCCCTGCGGTCCTCATTATATTAAAAGGGGAAAACAAAATGAAAACGAAAAAAATTACCGCGATACTGCTTTGCGTTGTTATTATTTTCAGCGCATTCGGCGTAAACGCATTCGCGGCGAAGAAAAAGTTTTACCTTGTGCTCGGCGATTCAATCGGCTACGGCTCGGGTCTTCGCAATTCCGAAGAGGCCTGCTACGGTAAAATAGTAGCCGACACAAACGGTTATGACTACGCAAACGACGCGATTCCCGGCCACACCACGCAGAATCTGCTCGCGCGTCTTGAAAACGCGAGCGTGAAAGAGCACGTGAAAAAGGCGGATATCATCAGCATTTCAATCGGCGGCAACAATTTCCTGCTCGGCAATATGGCGGCGCTGCTCTTTGAAATACTCGTGAAGGGCGATGACTCCCGCGCGAAGGAAACAGTTGACGGTTTCTATAAGGATTTTGACGCGATTGTCAAAAAAATCCGCTCATTGAATCCGGATGTCGTGATACTCATGCAGACTCTTTACAATCCGCAGACGGATTATGTGGGCGATGCGTATCAGGTGGCAATCGATATACTCAACAAGGCGATTGTGCGCTACTCAAAGGAAAATAAGGGTGAAATCGTGATAGTCGATGTAGCCGCAAAACTCAAGGATTCCGCAAATGACTTTGCCGAAGACGGCATTCATCCGAGCGCGCAGGGCAACGAAAAAATCGCCGTTGCCGTGCTTAAAAAACTTGCCGAACTCGGTCTCGGCAAAAAGACAACACCCGTTATCAACGAAAAAGGCGTTGACATAAGCGTTCCCTCCGTGTTCACTTATCCGCTCACGCTTTACGGCAGGGCGCTTCACCTGCTTGCGCAGGTTTACGGCGTATTTGCCTGATACTTTTCCGCGTATAAAGGAGAGTCCTTAAAATGATTGCAAGGCTGTTTGTCACTCTTTCGCTCATATTTTCACTTCTGTTTCAGAGCCCGGCGGCTCTGCCCCCGCGCCGCGCGGACGATGTGAAAATGAAAGCGGTGCTGATTTCGGATATTCACTCCGATGCCGATTTCACGCGCGAGCGCACCAACCTTATGAGGCAGGTTTTCTTTGAAATAGGCAGAACTCAGGGCGACTCGGACACCGTTGTGATGAGCGGCGATCTTACCAACTCGGGCGATTTGCGCGAATATATCAACCTGCAGAACTGCCTCAATGCTTACTGCCGAATCGGTGACCGCGTGCCCGAAATGGGCAACCACGACAGCTGGCATCACAGCGACGACCCCGATTATGAAAAAGCGGAAAAATATTTTAAAATGTTCTGCTCCTGGAACGGCATAAAGACGGACAAGGTTTATTACTCAAAAGAGGTGTGCGGCATACCGTTCATTATGCTCGGCGTAGAGGCGGGCGATTTCGGCGAGCCCTATCACTCCGAAGAGCAGATGAACTGGTTTGAAGAAGAAATCACCGCCGCCGTGAGCAGGGGAAAGCCCGTTTTCGTAATCTGCCACAAGCCGCTTGAGGATATGGGCGGGAGCGCGCAGCGTATGGAGAGCATATTGATGCAGGCGAGCGAAAACGCCGCCGCCCCGGTTATCTATGTGAGCGGGCACTGCCACGAAATCGGCGAAAACACCTACGCCGCTCCGAACGAAAAACTTATTTACCTCAACCTCCCCTCGGTGCTTTACACCGAAGACGGCGGGCTCGGTTTCACGGCGGAAGTCACGGACACATCCGTAATCTTAACCGGAATTAACTTCCTCGAAGACAGGGCGCTTGACGGCTATACTTATATAATTGAATACTGATAAAGAAGACGGGCAGTGAGCCCGTCTTTATCTTTTCACCCGCACACTCCACGGTGCGTGGGTGGATTTTGCGCGCCGTGTGTGGTAAGTTATTATCAGGAGGCGAAGAAATGGACAGATACGTAACCGGAGCCGTGATAAAAAGGCTCAGAGAAAGCAAAAAAATGACGCAGGAAGACCTCGCGGCAAAGATATTTGTCAGCGCCAAAGCGGTGAGCAAATGGGAAACGGGCGCCGGCTTTCCCGATATCAGCCTGATTGAGCCGCTCGCGGAGGCGCTCGGCATATCCGTGATTGAACTGCTCTCGGGCAACAACATCACAAACCTCAACCGCTCGTCCAATATCACAAAGAGCGTGTTTTTCGTGTGCCCCGTGTGCGGCAATGTGATTGAGTCAACGGGCGAGGCGGTGGTCAGCTGCTGCGGCATCACCCTGCCGTCGCTTGAGGCGGAAGACGCGGACGAAGAGCATTCAATCATCGTTGAGAGCGCGGAGGACGAATACTATGTCACGGTGAATCACCCGATGACAAAGGAGCATTCTATCTCCTTCATCGCGGCGGTGTCGGACAGCCGCGCGCAGATTGAAAAACTCTGGCCCGAAGGAACCGCCGGAGCATATTTCAAAAAAGGCCACGTGAAATATATCTACGCATACTGCAACCGTCACGGACTTTTCCGCATAAAAATTTGATAAAATAAAAAACTGCCCCCTGCGGATTGACCGCAGGGGGCTTTTGCATTATAACGGCTTATCTGTTAAACAAGAAAAACAGAATGGCTACAAAGGTTGACGATACGAAATCAAGAACGCCGTCAAGTGTGCCGGCAAGAAAATCAAACATATTTTTTTCCTCCTTGAAAATGATTTTTGTTTTTATTTCTGAGTGATAATCGTCATATTCACGCCGCGCCGCTTTTTCCGGTCACGAAGATTACGAAGCGGGATGTCTTTTTAAGAGTATTTAACTGATAAGAATATATCAAGTCCTATGTTTTTGAACTCTTTCCATAGGAAGGTTTGTAGCAA
>JAEEHB010000006.1 GCA_016280595.1 Clostridiaceae bacterium
TGTGAATATGAAAGCATTGAAAAACTCATCATATTTACAAAATATGAGTATGACAGCCCTGAAAAAGCAGTGAAGTATTATATTGACGCGAAGACGGGTGAATTTACAGATGTGCCGGAACCTGCCTCACAGGCGCAGACAACGAAGCCCGAAACCGTGACCGCCGCAAAACCGCAGCCCGATATTGATGATAAATGGGGCGTTGCTCTGACCTTTGACTGTAATGACGGAAAAGGCGGCAGGCTCACCTTTACCCAGTCAACCGAAGCGGGCAGGCCGGACGGCGAACTGATAACCGGCGCTATGTATAAAGTTGAGGCGAAGGATGACGGCTACTGGACTTCTTATGAAAACTATGTCCGCACGCATTACGATAAAAACTACAAAGACCCGGATCTGATATTCACCATGATTGCGTATTCGATTCCGCTCGACGGCGAATATTCCGAAGATATAGACTTCACAAATACTTACGGTGAACTGAAACCGGGTACTTACCGCATTGTAAAAACCGTAACCTGCGGCACAGGCCCTCAGAGAGAAGAAAGAACATATTACGCCGGGTTTACGGTAGAATAAAAAATTCCGCCCCGAAAACGGGGCGGAATAATTTTTGCTTTTTACTGTTTTGCGCCTTCGTCAAACTTTTCAAGCACTTTCACGCTTACTGCGAAGCAGTCTGCAAGACCGCCTGCGTTCATATTGGTGTAAGTATCTTTTCTGGTGTGATAGTAACTCTCAAGCTTGTGGTTGAGGCCGGTGATACCTGTTGCCCTGAGGCCTGCCTGAGCAAATGCCGCCGAGTCGGTAGCGCCGCCGAGAGGAGGAACCATACCCTTGCTGCACTTGATGCCGAGTTCCTGAGCGCACTCCATAAAGAGGTCGGAAACATCCTTGTCAACCTTAACCGTGCCGTTGAGGTCGCGGTAGTTGGTCATAAGGTATTTGGGATCATAAATCGTATCATAGGAATAGATGAAGGTGGGCACATCGTCAAATTCGCCTTTGTGCGCCTCGCACCAGGCTTTGGAGCCTCTGAGACCTGCTTCTTCCGAGCCGGTGAGCACTACGCCGATTTCGGTGTTTTCAAGCTGAATGTCCTCGTCTGCGAGAGCCTTGAGGATTGCGATACCCATGTAGCAGCCGGAGAGGTTGTCATTTGCGCCGTCAACTATTCTCTTGTAGTTAACCATGAAGTAAAGGCCTGCAAGGAAGGGGACAAAGATGAGACCCCAGAGTCCGCACTTAAGCAGCACGCCTTCAAAGCCGCCCTTGAAGATTGAAATGATTGCAAGCACAAGGAAGTAGAGAGCGCCTACGGCCGAGATGATTGCGTGGCCTTCAAAGCCAACGCCGCCGAGCGCATAGTTTACGGGCCATTCCCACGCAGCGTCGGGGTGACCGTTGAAGATGATTCTTCTCTTAACTTCGCCTGTGGGCTTTTTGTAAGCGGTAACGTTGTGACCGGTCTTCTCTTTGAAAAGGAAGTCAATCGCTTTGATGTAGAGGCCGAACTGAAGGAACACAACTACCAGACCGAAAACGATGAGAACTACAGAGATAATGGGCAGGATAATTCCGCCGACTTTACTGCCGACAAACAGCAGGATAATCGCGAGCAGAACGCAGGTGATGGTGATGAAAATCCAGCCGAAGAATGAGCGGGGATTCTCTTTGAAGGATTCAACTTCCGCTTCGCACCCGAGTTTCTTGAGCACATCGGCCATGTAATTACAGGCCTGTTCTTCACCCTTTGAGCCGGGCTCTCTCTTTTCAAAGTGACGGCAAATATATGAAATTTCCTTTATCATATAATTTGCGTAACCGGATTTCTTTTCAATAATTTTGGAAAGATCCATTTTCATTCTCCTCTCAGCAAAAAAATTATAATTTATTATCTAATAAAATGAAGTTCAAGTCAAGATTTTTTTGACACTTTGCACGAAAAACATTATGCAGCGCATATCTTTTTTGACGGCAAGGATGTATCCTTGCCCTGCAGTTCCTTACGGTTTAATGAACAATTAATAATTGATAATTGAAAATTGACAATTGCGGGGAGCAATGCTCCGATTATATTATGCTCCGCATATCCTGTGTTGCGGGCGGATGATATCCGCCCCTACGGGGTGCGCATTTGTAAAAAGCAATTATTAATCTTGCTACCTGAGCGGCACTTAGGGAGGACGCAAGAAGTGTTGAACCGCCGATGCGCCGCCTGTGGCGGATAAAGCGAGGCGGTGAAAGGAAGAAACAAGGAGTATCACGAAGCGAAAAAGCGAGTGAGACGACTGTGTTTCTGACGGTCTTAGTTTTCATTTATGAGCGAAGACAGCATCGAGCAATTGAGGGAGCAGAAAAGGATGAAAACGGCGATTATTTCGGCCGACGACAGTATCAGGATACGGCAAGGCCGAAAGAACGCCGAGAAAAGACAATAAAAAACTCTTCCTTAAAACGAAACAGAACAAATAATAATCAGGGACTGCAAGTTATAAACTCGCAGTCCTTATAAACTTCTATTGTCTTTTCGCTTTTCGCCTTTTATGCCCCGAAAAGTTCAGAAGGAGAAGAATTTGGAGATATACCAACCCCAGATATCCGCTCCCCACAGCGCGCTTATCGCAAATCCCGCCGCCAGATACGGCCCGAACGCGAGTTCGCGCCCGACGTGCTTGATAATCATCCTCGCCACGTGGATAATCGAGCCGAGAATGCAGCCGATTACAAGCCCGAGGAAGCAGAGTTTAAGTCCGAGGAAAAGGCCCATCGCCGTGCAGAGTTTGTAGTCTCCGCCGCCCATCGCTCTGCCGTTTGAGAAAAAGATGAGCGCGAGGAAAAGCACCGCCATAACCACAGGCCCGAGTATCACATCAAGCCAGGATTCGTGGTGAAAGATTACTCTTATGCCGCCGAGCACCGCTATGAAGATAACGATGGGGAAGGGGATTTCCTTTGTCCTTGCGTCTATTACGGCTATCACGAGCAGAGCCGAAATGAGAAGCTGGATAAGGATGGTGTCAACCTGAAGTCCTTTTACAAAGAAAACGAGAGCCCAAAGAAGGCCGTTTGCGAGTTCCACTATGCAATACTGCGGTGAAATCTTCGCCTTGCAGCCCGAGCATTTGCCTCTGAGGAAAAGATAACTGAAAACGGGTATCAGTTCATACCAGTGCAGTTTTTTGCCGCAGGACATACAGTGCGAGGGCACGGTGACTATGCTCTCTTTTTTCGGAATTCTGTAAATGCATACATTGAGAAAACTGCCCACTGCTATGCCGAAAAGCAGAGCCATAATATAGAATACGGCGGGGCTGCTTTCATTTATCAGATTAAGTGCCTCTTTCATTTTATCAACTCCTATGCAAGTTCGGCGTTTCTGTGATGCACGGCCTCATAATTGCCCTTTGCATCCATTTCGATTACCATCCAGCCCTGAAGCCAGTCTTTTTCATCGTAGCCGAGTTTAGCCGCGCCGTATGAACTGTAGCCGGAGGCTTCCATGTAGCCGAGAATTATGCCGTCGCAAGTGAGCGTGAAGTTGTTGAGATGGTCGTGGCCGAAGAATACTCTCTTTGTGGAGCCGCATTCTTTGATTGCGTCAAACAGGCCCGCGTCAAAGCCGGAGGCGCATACACCCTCGAGTTTTACGCCGTCAAGGAATTCGCCCTTTTCGGCTTCTGCTTCCATCTGAGGCAGGGGAATGTGCATAACGACGGTTGAAATGTATTCGCCGTATTTCTCTTTTCCCCTTGCCACAATGTCTTTATACCACTCAACCTGTGAGTCTTTCACGCCGTCATCCGGGTTTTCGTCGGCGGATATGCCGTACTGCGCTTTGAGTTCTTCGCTCATTTCGTTGCCGGTATCAAGCATGATAAAGGCGTGGCAGAATGAATCGTCCGCGTTGAGAATGTTGATGCAGTAGTTGCCGTCGCCCCAGACATCCTCTTTGCCGTCAAGCATAAGGCAGTGCTCATAGGAGGAGAAAATGTCTGTCATTTCTTTTCTTGTGATTGAATAGGGATTGTCGCCCTCGTGGTTGCCCAGCACAGCCGCCCAGTAAACGCCGAGGTTTTCAAATATCTGCGCAAGCTGATTTGCTCTCTTTTTGTTGAAAGCGCTCGTGACATTGTCGCCGCCGAGTATTACGAGGTCGGGCTTTTCTCTCTTGATGTTTTCCACCATATTTGTGACGGTGCGAAGTGAGGTCTTGTTTTTGCCGTCAAGGTGCATATCGGTGAAGGTCACAATTTTGAAATCGCGGTTTTCGGTGTTTTTGATTGTTACGCTGTCATCCGTCTTTTCAAGCACTTCAACGGTGCTGCCGATGTTCTCAACAGATTTGATGTCGTAGTTGAGCGGATGGGGGAGCAAAGCGTAAGCGACCGCTCCGCCCGCAATCAGTATAACGAGCAGCACGCAAAGGATAATTTTGATTGCCTTTTTCATTTCGGATATCCTTCTTTCTTATTTTGAGGAAAGTTTATTTATTTCTTCAATCAGGGGTTTTGCGTTTTCAAGCACTTCGTCAAGCGCAGCGGACTGAGCGCCCTTGAGCCTGAATACGGGCACGGACTCAAGCGGCACTTTCACCTTTATCTTTCTGCCGCCTTCGTATTCACTGCCGTCAAATATGTTTATCCACTTGCCTTTCGGCAGGTAAATGTTTCTCTTTTTCCATCTGCTGAGCACGGGGGCAACAAGCAGCGCGCCGCCGAGCATATATTCGTCCTCAACATCAAAGCATTTCTCATCTTCGCTGTCATACAGGAAAAGGTGACGCAGAAGCGGAAGCCCCGTTTCGCAGGAAATCTGAGCCTGCTCTTTTATGTAGGGCTTAAGGCACTCGTGCAGGCACGAATACGCTCTGTAAACGGCTTTGGTATGATCATCAAAATCGTAAGGCCTTTTGATTTTGCCGTGAGTCTGTATGTTTGCGGAAAACGCCGTAAACTCAAGACCTCTTATGAATACTCTGTTTTCCTGCTTTTTGTCAATCGGGTTGAACGAGGGCTGATAGCCCGCCATATCCCAGCTGACAAACGGCACGCCCGAAAGCCCGAGCGAAAGAGCCGCTCTTACAACGGGCTTCAGGAAATAGAATTCTCTTCTCTGGTCGCCCGCCCAGACGAAGGGGTAGCGCTGTGCGCCGATACCGCCGCCTCGAGAGAAGTTTACGCCGCCGTCGGGCCTTGTGTTGAAATGCTTATATCTGAGCACATTGTAAAGCGTCGGATACCAGTGGTGCGCCGGGAAAGGACTGCGCCCGTCCGCGAATTTTATATCGGGCCTGTCGGGGAACTGCTCACAGAAGTCGATTTTTGCGCCTTCAACTCCGATGTCGTTCACATAGCCGTTCCAGAATTCTTCCCACTTGTCACGGCATCTCTGTGAAGTGAGATCTATGCAGCGCATCTTTTTCTTGTTGAAGTTATCAAGCTTGTTGTATGAACTTGTTTCGTCAAGTTCCACGCCGCTGTCGGATGAAACGGCATAGGAATCGTCAAGCCCGAAAAGTTTGTCCGCGTCTCTCGGAAATCTGCCGCACTGCTCATAGAGCATCACCTTTTTGCCCGCGGCGTGAACTCTGTCGCTTATCACTCTCAGTTCGGGCAGGTTTTCGGTCTGATACGGTCTGAAGCCCTCAAGGATGACAGCATCCCAGGGAAAACCGTTTTCTTCCATTGCGTCCATCATCGCGAAGACGCCCTCTTTGGTCTGAAACTCGGGATGATAGCGGCACACGAGCGTGCCGAATGACCATTCGGGCGGCATGGGAGCAAAGCCCGTAAGGCGGCAGTAGGCGGATATGTTTTCTCCGGCGGATTCATTTACGAAGAAGTATAAATCAATCGGAGCATATTTCTGCTCGATTTTTATCAGGTTTTTATCCGATGAGCAGATATCGAAAACGGAGTATTCATATCTGTTCATCAGCAGTATATCGGAGCGGGATGAAAACAGCACGGGAATGGGAATGTAACTGTTTCCTTTAGTCCGGCACCAGCGGTCAACCGCGTAAAGATTCAGTTTCTTGCCTCTCTGGTTTACTCTGTCAAATCTTTCGCCTGTGCCGTAAAATCTCTCGTCTCTGAAAGCCGTGATTGAAACGAAAGAAGACTGCCCCTCTTTGCCTATGCGGGTTACCGATTTAACGGGCTTTCCGTTACAGCCGAATACGGTGATGCTGTCTTTGCTCACGCAGACGTAAGAGCCGTCGTCCGCCGTGATTTTCAGTTCTTTTTCCGTCTCTTCGGTTTTCACGGGCAGGGGAGCGCTTTCATAGTTTTCGCCGAGGTCGCGGGCAAGAGTCTGGGCGGCGCCCATATCGTCATAGCCCGTGCCGGTCTTGCTTCTCAGGCGCCATACGCCTTTGTCCTCATTTGTGAGAAGGAGGCTCGCGCCTCTGAATTCAATTTCGGTTCTGAAACCGTCAGACTGTAGAATCTTCACTTATCAGTTCCTCCGCTTTCTCTTCTCTGAGTTTTCTCATTTCGATGAGTTCTGAGTAGATTGCCTCTTTCCTCTTGCCGCTGTAGTTATCAAACAGGAAGCAGAGGGCGGGCAGCAGGTTTCCTATAAGTCCGCAAAGTGAAATCATTGCATATATGCCTCTGAGAGTCTGCGGCGTCTGTACAGCCGCCTCTCCGGTTTTGAGGTCTTTTGATTTGTAGCCTATTACGGCGAGCAGGCCGTTTGTAAGGTTGACCTTGATAAGGGATGTGACTTTAGCCACTATATTCTGCGCGGCGCACAGAAGGCCGTCACTCCTGATGGGCACGCCGTATTTCTTTTCGGAGTACCACTCCATATAGTCCGTCGAGTCGCCGACTATTATTCTGCGGGCGGCGCCCTGAGCGGCATTGGGCATACCGGCAAAGGCTATGCACATGCCGGGAATGTATCTGAGTTTTCTGACTCTTTCGAGGTTGAAGTTGATGTTGAACGAGGAGATAATCGTATAGAAGAACGCGGTGTAGTAGTATCCGCCGGCGAGCATCGCTTTCGCTGAAACTTTCTTACCCACAAAGGGAACTGCCATAAGGCCAACATAGGAGAGAGCAGCGCTGATGCTTTCAACGATTGTCTTCATAGGCAGGTCGTCAAATGTGTTTTTGTAGAGGTAAATGAGAGTATCGTAAGTTACCTTCCTTATGGTTTCGAATATGCTTGAAACCATAAGTACCATAAACGGTCTGTTATGAAGAAGGGCTCCGACGGTGTCTCTGTTCCAGTTGATTTTTTCTTCGTTTTTATCTTCGGAGGGCGTAAAGAAACTCACTCTTTCTTCGATTGTCATATACGGGGCATACATCGCGGCAACGCCGATAATGCAGAAGCCAAGCGCCACGAAGAAATAACTCCACTGCTCTCTCGCGGGAGTTTTTGCCATACCGACAACAATCGGTATGATTCCGCCGGGCAGAAGCGAGCCGAGTGTGGCGGCTATCGATTCAAAGGTGAAAAACTTTTTGCGGTCCGCAGGGTCCGAAACCATTTTAAGGCCGAGTGAAGCAAGCGCTATGTCATAGAAGGTGTCTGCGATTGAGAAAAAGATGCTGAGAAACAGTGTCCATATAAAGTTGTAAACCGCGCTGGTAGTGGGCACTATGAAAAGGAGCATGGAGGTTACGGCAAAGGGGACGGGTGCCACGAGCAGAGCCGTGCGCAGGTGGCTTCTCTTTCCCTTTTTGATGGGCATATCGTAGAGAGCGCCCGCAACGGGAGGAATAACGAAACTGAGGATTGTGCTGATGTTATCCTTCACGGCGGACATGCCGTTTGTCAGGCCTGCGTAGTCACGCCCGAAATTACCGGCGAATGTGCCGATACTGTCCTGACCCATCGCGTTGCCGAAAATACCGCCCGCGTAGCCGAGCTGTTCTTTGTTGGAAACGGATTCGTTGTCAAGATATGTGCTTTTAAGACCGAGTAGTAACGATTTTACAGACATTGGGTATCCTCCTTTTTTCGGTTTTTGCGCGGGGTTAAAGAGCGCTGTATCTGATTACAGCCGCTTTGGGTGTATCACTTATCGTGAGTTCAATGCCCTGTGTCATAAGTTCTTCGCCGCTCTTCTCACAGGCGAAATCCGGGTTATCGATATCCGTGAGAGAGTATATCTTGTCGGGGCTCAGCCCGTTAAGAACAAGTTGATATGTGCTTTGACTTACTTTTTCGCGCTTGTAAATGAGCGCCGCGCCTTCGTCTTCGGAGCCGAACTGCATCGCAAGAATGCTTGCCGGGCCTGTGCCGCCGTAAGTCAGCGGAAAATAGTTTTCTGTCATATACTCGCTTATATCGCCGTATCTGCAATATTCCTGCGGCGAGGGCTGATAAACCGACTGCGCCGTGAGAATTGCGCTTCGCGAGGCGTATTCCGAGTGGAAGTATCTGTTTGTGCCGCTGTAAACCAGCCAGCAGGAGAGGCCGTATGTCATTGACTGCGTCGCTTCGAGCACATCTTCTTTCACGGTGCCGTCCGCGTTGCCGCAGTTGTAGTCACTCCTCCACAGAGGCAGGCTTCTGCGCGTCATTTCAATGTCAAGGCGTTTGCCGCCGCTCGCGCAGTTGTCTATCACAAGCGAGTCAATGCTCTCGCAAAGATAGTCGAGATATTTATACAGGTTGGTTACATAGCGGTTTTCGGTGATTCCCGTCCTGCCGGAGCAGAAATCTTTATCCGCTTTTCTCCAGTATTCGAGCGGGCAGAAGTTGAAATCCTGGCGGTACATTGACACGCCGTTTTCTTTGATCGATGCCGCGATGTATTCCGAGAGGAAGCGGCAGGCGTCGTCGTTGCCGAGATTCCACAGAAGGTTATCGTCAATCTGTACTATCCAGCCCTCGTGCTTTATGCCTTCGTTATAGAGCACGGTGTTTTCGCGCACTCTTTCGGGCTCATACCAGAGCAGGAATTTCTTGCCCCTTGCCGCCATCGCGTCCGAGAGAGGTTTGAGACCCTCGGGAAATCTGCTTTTGTCGGGAGTCCAGTTTCCTACTCCGTCATACCAGCCTTCGTTGTATTCATACCAGCCGGCATCCATCCAGAAATAATCGGTGCCGTCTATGATTTCTTCATCTATCGAGTTTACTTCTTCAATCAGTTCATCGCAGGTCTTTCGTGAAAACTCGTTTGCAATCACATAGCCGTTCATAACGCCTATGCTCTCGGGGTAAACGCAGTCCTTTTCAAATTTTCTGAACTGATTGAAACCGGCGAGAGGATTGTTTCCTTCGTAGAAGCAGAGGGTTACAAGCGGCGAGCGTATTTCTTCGCCGGGGAGCAGGGGAGCCTTAAAAAACTCCTGCTTAGCCGTAAAGCGCACACCGTTGCCCGCGCTTTTGAGAGAGGAGTACCACTGCCCCGTCCAGCCTACAGCCGCTGCTGCGGAAAAGTTGCTGCCGTGTATGTTGAAATAGGGCAGGAAGGATTCGCTTCTGCCGCCGTTTGCGTTGAATACCAGTTTGTTAAACGAAATATCCGAGCGCATCAGTTCAAAATCATCGGCGGCGGGCTCACTGCCCTTGCTGAAATAGACTTCGCTTTTCCCCGTGTCAAGCGTGCAGTCCGCGCCGCAGAAATTCTTTATAACCGGAGACTTTTCTTCGCCGCTGTTTGCAATGTATACTGTCCACTCGCAGGCGGCGTAGTCCTCGTAAATCGTTGCCTCCACCCTTGCGGTGAGCGGGCTTTCTTTGTGACGCAGGTTAATCACCGATGTTTTTCCGTGAGGCCTTGCGCCTGCCGCGCCGTTTTCATCCGCAGGGGAAATCTCCCACTCGTCAATGTGAGTGCGGAAGTCTTTTCCGCCGACGGTAAAGTTATAAGCGGGGGAAGAAGAGGAGAGTATGTTTTCCTCATACCACCTGCGGCAGATTTCTTTTTCGCTTTCGCTTACATTAAGAGCGTCGGAAGTAATCGCGCCAAAGCCGAAGCCGGTTTCTGAGGTCAAGGCCGCAGCCCTCCTGTCAACAGCAAATTTGAAGTTTGAATCGTAAACCGAAAAAGACGATACAATAAACAGAATCGCCTGTATAATGCACAGAATGAATTTCAGTGTAATCACCCCTAGGGGCACACTGCCCCACTATTATGAATACTATATCATTTTTTACCGCGAATATAAACAAAAAATTCATAAAAATTCAATTTTCTTGCAATTTCGCCAAATCGATTGAAAAGCATTATATAATCTTACAAAAAATCATTTTCGGTGTTGCATTATCTTTGTTTTTAATATATACTTCTATGGTAAGGGACTGTCTGCCGGTCTGTAGAAGTCCCGCTTTTTTACCGATACCAAAACAGAAAGGAAGTCACAAGTGAGCAAACTTAATCTGATCTCCAAAGGCAGAGATCAGCGCGCCCTTGAAGTAATCCGCAGTGACATTGTCCGCCGTCTGCCCGCAAGCCAGCAGGGAATCTGCCCTGTAGATATGGCGGCGTCATTTGCAAATGTATGCGCCGCGCAGAGCTGCGGCAAATGCGTACCCTGCAGAATCGGTCTTGCCAAGATAGGCGCGCTTATCGATAAAATCCTCGACGGCAAAGGAAGCCTGCAGGATATAGACCTGATTGAAAAAACCGCGCTGGCGGCTATTGATTCCGCCGACTGCGCCATAGGATATGATGCAGGCAGAATAGTATATGAGTGCGTGAAGGCATTCCGCGACGACTTTGAAAGCCATATAAACAGCGGCTGGTGCTCGGCACGCGCAGAGCATCCCGTGCCCTGCTCATCGCTCTGCCCCGCTCAGGTGGATATTCCCGGCTATATCGCACTTGTAAACGCAGGCAGATATGCGGATGCCGTGCGTATTATCCGCAAAGACAATCCCTTCCCCTCGGTATGCGGTCTTATTTGCGAGCATCCCTGTGAAGAGGGCTGCCGCAGAAATATGATTGACGACGCAATCAATATACGCGGCCTCAAGCGCTATGCGGTTGAAAAAGCGGGCTATGTCCCCGCCGAAAAGGTTACCGAAGCGCCCACGGGCAAACGAGTTGCCGTTATAGGCGGCGGCCCGAGCGGACTTTCAGCCGCCTACTTCCTCGCCCTTATGGGTCACGAGGTTGAAGTGTTTGAAAAGCGCAAGTATGCCGGCGGTATGCTCCGCTACGGCATTCCCAGTTACCGCCTTCCCAGAGAGATTTTACAGCAGGATATCGATGTAATTCTCGAAACAGGCGTTAAACTTCACCTTGAGAGCGATATAGGCACGGTTGAGGATATCCGCAAACTCACGGATTCTTTTGACGCAACATTTATTTCAATCGGCGCTCATACCGACAATAAACTCCGCATACCCGGCGCTGACCTCGGCGGAGTTGTGTCCGCAGTCAAACTTCTGCGCGGCATAGGTGACGGCGAGCATCCCGATTTCACGGGCAAAAAAGTCGCGATTATCGGCGGAGGCAACGTGGCAATGGATGCCGCAAGGTCAAGCATCCGTCTCGGCGCTGAAAAGGTGAGCATAGTTTACCGCCGCCGCCGTGAAGATATGACCGCCCTTTCCGAAGAAATTGACGGCGCTGTTGCAGAGGGCTGCGAACTGCTCACAATGATGGCTCCCGCCCGTATAGAAGGCAACTCGGAAGACGAGGCAGTTGCCCTGTGGATGAAGCCTCAGCTCATTGGCGTTATCGGCAAAGACGGCAGACCTTCAATCTCCGGCGCGGACGCACCCGAAGAGAAACTTGATGTTGACATCGTAATTGTCGCAATCGGTCAGGCTGTTGAGTCAGCCGCATTCGGCGAATTCGGCCTTCCTCTCAAGTGGGATACCCTCGCCGCCGACAGTGCCTGTGAATTTGACGGCATTGAAGGCGTGTTTGCGGGCGGTGACTGCGCAACAGGCCCCGCTACCGTTATCAAGGCAATCGCCGCGGCTAAAGTTGCCGCTCACAATATAGACCGGTATCTCGGTTTCAATCACGAAATCGGAGTAGATATTGAAATACCCGCTCCTTCGCTCTTTGACAGACCTGCCTGCGGCAGAGTTATACCCAAAGAACGCGAAGCGGCACAGCGTAAAAATGATTTCAGCCTGATGGAATTCTGCATGAGCGAGCAGGAGGCCTGTCAGGAGTCAGCCCGTTGCCTGAGGTGTGATCACTTCGGCTACGGCAAATTCAGGGGAGGCAGGTGCGAAAAATGGTAAACCTCAAGATAGACAATATTTCCGTAACCGTTCCCGAAGGCACAACCATCCTCGATGCCGCCCGTCAGGCAGGCATCAATATCCCCACGCTTTGCTATTTCAAAGGCCTCAATGAGATAGGTGCCTGCCGCGTGTGCGTGGTTGAAATAAAGGGCGAAAGCAGACTTGCAGCCGCCTGTGACAATGTTGTTTCGGAAGGGCTCGAAATCTTTACAAACAGCCCCAAAGTCCGTCAGGCGCGCCGCACCAATGTTGAACTCATTCTTTCACAGCACAGCAGCCGCTGTCCTTCCTGCGTAAGAAGCGGCAACTGCTCACTTCAGCAGGTTGCAAACGACCTCGGCATCACCTCGGAGCCTTACGAAGTTAACGCCTCCGATAAATGCTGGAATGATGATTTTCCCCTTATCCGCGACGCTTCCAAGTGCATCCGCTGTATGAGATGTATTCAGGTGTGCGAAAAGATTCAGGGGCTCGGTATATGGGATCTTAACGGCACCGGCTCACGCACGGATGTCGGAGTAGCCGGCGGGAAGAAGATTGAAAATACCGCCTGCGTTCTCTGCGGCCAGTGCATCACTCACTGCCCGGTCGGCGCTCTTCACGAGAGAGACGACACACAGAAGGCTTTTGCCGCCCTTGCGGACCCTGAAATCACCACCGTTATCCAGATTGCTCCCGCCGTTCGCGCTGCCTGGGGCGAAGGTCTCGGCCTTGACCGTGACGCCGCCACCGTAAAGCGCCTTGTTGCAGGCCTTCGCAAAGTAGGCTTCGATTATATCTTCGATACCGATTTTTCGGCTGACCTCACCATTATGGAGGAGGGCTCCGAATTCCTCGAAAGACTCAAAGCGGGCGATATCGCGAAGTATCCGATGTTCACTTCCTGCTGCCCCGGCTGGGTGCGCTTTATGAAGTCACAGTATCCCGATATGGTTGACCGCCTGAGTTCTGCTAAGTCACCGCAGGCTATGTTCGGCGCAGTGACCAAGACCTACTTTGCCGAGAAAATCGGCGTTGCACCCGAAAAGGTATTCTGCATTTCGATTATGCCCTGCGTTTCCAAGAAGCAGGAGATTGAAATTCCCAACATAAACGATTCCGGCACAAAGGATGTTGACCTTGTGCTCACAACCCGTGAGGTTGACCGCATTTTCCGCGCGGAGCACATAGATGTTGCCGCCCTTGAGGAAGAAGAGTTTGATTCTCCTCTCGGTGACGGCACGGGCGCCGCAGTTATCTTCGGCACCACCGGCGGCGTTATGGAGGCGGCACTGCGCTCGGCATACTTCCTTGTAACCGGCTCAAACCCCGACCCCGACCATTTCAAGGCCGTAAGAGGCTTTGACGGTCCGTGGCGCGAGGCAGAGTTTGAACTCGCGGGCTCAACCCTTCGCGTTGCAATCGCCAGCGGACTTGCCAACACCCGCAAACTCATCGAGGCAATCCGCGCGGGCAAAGTGCACTATGATTTTGTTGAAATCATGGCTTGCCCCGGCGGCTGCGGAGGCGGCGGAGGTCAGCCTATCTGTGACGGCTTTGAACTTGCTCAGGTGCGCGACGAAAAACTCTACGCCCTCGACCGTGAGAGCAAACTGCGTTTCTCACACGAGAATCCTTCCGTACAGGCTCTCTACTCCGAGTATCTCGGTCAGCCTCTTTCGGAAAAAGCGCATCACCTGCTTCACACAGACCATCACGGCTGGAAAATGCCCTGCGAAGAGCAGTAATATGAAACACGCCGCCTGCCGTAAACAGGCGGCGTAATCAATATGATTTGCAAAATGAAAAAGGAGATTTAGTATGAAAGTAACACAGGAACTTATTGCGAAAATCAACGATATGCTCACCGTTTATGTCTGCGCCGAACTCAAAGACGCGGCTGAAAAGTTTCTTGCCGATGCTTCGGCAAACGGCGAAGCGGACCCTGCCGCTCTTATAGCCGAACTCAAAGACGATATCTGCTCAATCGATGATTTTCTCGGCTTCGCGCAGAGTGATTTCTGTAAGAATATGAAGGGCGAAGAAGAGTCACGCCTTATGTATGAAGCGGGCGTCAAAGCCAAGGCTGACGGCGCGAAGACCTGCCTGTGCCCCGGCTGCACCAAAGCAAACGAAGTGCTTGATATGCTTATCGGCTGAAGATTTATATGAAGAAGAAGAGAATCAACTACACAGTTTTATCCGTTATTCTGCTCATTGCCGTTGTCCTCATAGACCTGTTTGCCACGGGCTTTGTCAGGGGGAGTGTCGGCGATGTGCTTGTTGTGCTGCTGATTTTCTCTCTTCTCAGAATTCCGTTTACCAATAAGCCGCGCTTTCTCGCGCTTTATGTTTTCCTGTTTGCCGTCGTGGTTGAAATATCGCAGTATTTCGATTTCGTGTCGCTTATCGGTATGAGCGGCAGCAGGCTTGTGTCAACCGCTCTCGGAGGCACCTTCTCCATAGGCGATATTGCCTGCTACGGCGCGGGCGCGATTCTTTCCGCCTTGACGCAGAAAGAAATCAACAGCGAAAAAAATGACGGCTCATTAAAACGGCTCGGCACAAATATTTCTCTCAAGGCGAAAGGCGTTGAATGCACTTACGGCAAAAATGCCGTGCATATGCTCAAATCCGTTATCAACACCATCTGCGACAGTTTCATTATCACCACCGCCGATGGCAAGCTGATAGTGATAGACGGCGGCTACTCCGCCGAAACGGGCTATTTCATAGAGTATCTGCGCGCCGCGACAGGAAGCCGCAGGCCGCATATTGACGCCTGGTTTATTACCCACGCGCACGATGACCACGCCGAAGTATTTCTCAATGTGATTGAAAAGCACAGAAGAATTATCGACATTGAAAAAGTGTATGTGAATCTGCCGCCCGTTGATTTTTACCGCGAGACGGATTCCTTCGCCAACAACATCCTTCACAGATACGAAAACCTTAAGCCTCTTTTTGAGGATAAAGAGGTTATCCTGCACGAAGGCGATATTTTAAGTATCGGCGAAGCGAAGATAACAGTGCTTTACACATTCGACCCGTCGTTTGTAAACTGCAACGAATCCTCGCTCGTTTTCCGTATGGACCTCGCAGGGAAGAGCATTATGTTTACCGGCGACTGCGAGCCGGGAGCGTGCGCGAAAATCCTTAAAAAATACGCGGAGAGCGGAATACTGAAATGCGATATCTGCAAGATGTCGCATCACGGTCAAAACGGCTGTGAAAAAGAGTTTTACGAGGCTGTCAGCCCCGAAATCTGCCTGTGGCCCACACCCTCGTGGCTGTGGACTAATCTCGGCGGCAAAGGGCCTTACAACACGCTTAAAACCCGTGAATGGATAAAGGAAATCGGGGTAAAGAAAAACTATGTTTCCTGCAAGGGAACGAAGGTGATTATGCTCGGCGAGCAGAACGCAGAGCAAAACAATAAGGGGAAATAAAATGAATGTTTCGGAAGCAATCGCCGCCAGACATTCCGTGCGGCAGTATCAGGCGAGGCCGATAGAAGAAGAAATTGTCTCGCGCCTCAAGGACTATATCTCGCAAATCAACGCCGAAAGCGGGCTGAATATCCAGCTTGTGATAAATGAGCCCAAAGCCTTTGACTCCGCCCGCGCTCATTACGGCAAACTCACGGGCATTTCAAACTATATAGCGCTCATCGGTAAAAAGGGCGCGGACCTCAATGAGAAGTGCGGCTACTGCGGGCAGAAGATAGTGCTTGAAGCGCAGATGCTCGGGCTCAATACCTGCTGGGTAGGCATAATGTTCAAAAAGATTCCCGATGCGTTCACGGTAAACAAAGGCGAAAAACTCGCGCTCGTGATTGCAATCGGTTACGGCGCAACTCAGGGGCACGAGCGAAGCACCAAAACTCCCGAACAGGTATCCAATGTTTCGCCCTCGTCACCCGAATGGTTCAGAAACGGTGTTGAATGCGCTCTGCTCGCACCTACGGCTATGAATCAGCAGAAATTTATGCTGACGCTCGACGGCGAAAAGGTGAAGGCCAAAGCGCTCACAGGCCCTTTCAGCAAGGTTGACCTCGGCATCGTGAAATGCCATTTTGAAATCGGCTCGGGCAAGGACAGCAGCGTCTGGGCGTAAATGAATAAAAAAGAAAGGCATCCGTCCGGCGGATGCCTTTAATATTTCTCGCTTATTTTTTCTTGATGAGGTCGCTGAGTTTTTTGCCGTAGAAAAAGTCGTGCACCATTTTGTCATATTCCTCCCACATCGGCAGGGTGCGGCAGGAGCCCTTTCTCGGGCAGTCGTTTTCTTCACCGGCAAGGCAGGCGACCGAGCAGAGCGGACCCTCCATTAGTTCAATCACTTCGCCTATGATATAATCCTTCGGCTTGCGGCAGAGTTTGTAACCTCCGCCCTTGCCGCTCGCGCCCACAATAAAGCCGGCCTCGACCAGGTCTTTTACAATTATCTCAAGATATTTTTTTGATATTTCCTGCCTCGCGGCAATATCTTTGAGAGGAATGTATCCGCCGTTGTCGTTTTCTGCAAGGTCTATAAGCACGCGGATTGCGTAACGGCCTTTTGTTGAAATCATATTCTTTACGCCTCCGTCTCAGAATCCGCCGAAAATATCATCGTCGAGCGGATCTTTGAATAAATCGTCGTCGAACGGATCTTTGAATAAATCGTCGTCATCATCGTAATCGTCATCGCCGGAGTCTTTGTCGCCCCAGAAGACTTTTTCGGAGTCAACGCCGAATAATTCGTCATACATATAGGATTTTTCAAACACGCCGAGTTTGCCGTCGCCGTCAAGGTCAAACAAATGGCCGAACATTTCTTCGAATATGTCCATTTCGTTCACTCCTTTTGCCTATTATACCGCAAGGTGAATGGGTAAATCAAGTGTTTGTTTCTTCGATTTCGGGGGCAGGATCGTCAGCGCCTATCGTATCAAGGTTTGCGCCCTTAGTTTCGCTTACGTTTATCTTCACCAGGAAGGCCGCGGCGGCGATGAAGGGGATGGCAACTATCAGGCAGGTGAGCCACACGGGGATTACGAGCATACCGACTATCACGAGCAGATAGCCTACCACGAGGCCGATTATCGTCAGCATACCGGCGGCGCCCACAACGGATGCTCTTATATCCGTAGGCACTTTTTCGGTCATCATAATGTTCATATAGTCTCTGCCTATCCAGTAGCAGCCCTGATAAAGCCCGCAGAAGCCGCCTATGAGATAAGGATTCCACAGTTTGTTAATGCCTATCGCAAACAGGATAAAGCCTATTATGCTCAGCACGCTCGCCGAAAGCACCGTCCTCTTTCTGCCGAGCGTGTCAGCCACAAAGCCCGAAAAGAAGGTGAGCGAGGCGTAGACGATAGGAAGCACGAAAAGAGATTTGGTTATATCATCCGTGCTCATGCCCGCGATATGCATTGAGGATTCAAAGTAAAGCGCGATTGCGGGCATACCCGCGTCAAACACGATGTTTGATATCATCAGGTATTTTGTGTCTTTGGATGAGAAAATATATTTTGCCGCGTTGAATACGCCGGACTGATTTCTCTGCGCCTTTTTCTCCTGCCTGTCGCGCTCTTTCTGAGCGAGCCGCTCATCATAGGGGATAGAGAGATAGGCGGTTCTTTCTTTTATGAAAACTTTTGTGTCTTTTACAAGCAGCAGCACAACCAGCGCGGCGATAAAGCCGATGATTGACGGGAAGAGGAATATCCTTCTCCACAGAGTCGGGTCGTTGCCCATGAGCAGTTTGCGCAGAACGGGTATCATCACCACGCCGAATATACCGAGGCTCTTGAGTACGCTGTAAATCGAGCCCCTGTTTTTATCGGGCGCTTCTTCGAGAATGTAGATAATCTGCATATCGTGGCCGATGAAGAAACTGATTACCGCAAAGCCGAGAAGGAAAACAATGTAGTTGGGTGAAAAGAAGATAATCAGCAGACCTACCGCCATTCCGCAGGTTGAAATCACAAACAGCGGCTTTCTGCCCCATTTATCCGCGAGCGCTTTGTAGAAGGGGGTTATCGCGCCGAAGGCGTAGCCGAGCACGCTGACCGTTGTGTGAAGTGAGAGCCCCTGCTCAAAGGTGTAGGTCTTGCCGAGAAACGGCCTGTTTACAAAAAACTCCGTGACAAATGACGACTGCACCGAAACAGAAAGATTGCTCGTTACCTCGTCAAGTATGTTGACAACCGCAATCATCACAAGAAGCATAATGAAATAGAAAGACCAGTTCCTGCTGCCGCTCATCTTTTGCAGGCGCGTCAGCTGCCGCTCTTCAAACCTGATTGTCTTTTCTCTTTTCTTATCCGCGTTTTTCATATTTACCTCCGTATTCACCCGGACTATTCTTCGCCGCCGATACTTTTCTTTAATATATCACAATAAACAATGACGTGCAATATCGGATTATGAACACGAAATCAAAAAGTCGCCCTTAATTACCTATTGACATAGTAGGTAAAAGGTGTTATAATCCGCTTTGAAATACGAAAGGGGACCGCCGCGCGAACAGCCGGCACGTCCACCCACCTACAAAATGGCAGGTATCCACATACACTTGTACCACTAACCTACTGGGTTAGTGCAAAGTAGGCTTAACGTGAGCCTTCAGGTAAAATCAACCGGGCACAATCAGGCGGGCATATATCCACCACTCCACCTCAAAATGGTCGATACCCCTATACGCATATACCACCAACCTGCTAGGTAAGTGCAAATAGTACTGTAAAAATATCCCCGTTATTGTATTCTCGTAAATGATTTGTATTTCCGTTAATTTTTCCCTGTAATTGTTTTTTCACAATTATAATCAACTTTATTATTCAGATACAGGAGAATCCTTATGATTTATGCAGACAATGCCGCGACCACAAAAATGAGCGATGCCGCCGCCGAAACTATGGCGGCGCTTATCAGAGACTGCTGGGGCAATCCGTCCAGCCTCTATTTGCACGGGCAGAAGGCGAAGGAAGCGCTCGAAAAAGCGCGCGAGGATGTTGCCGCCGTTATCGGCGCGTCGCCGCGTGAAATCTATTTCACTTCCGGCGGCAGTGAGAGTGACAACCAGGCGATTGTTTCCGCCGCGCGGCTCGGAAAAGAGAAAGGCAAAACGCACATCATATCCACCGCCTTTGAGCATCATGCCGTTTTACATACGCTTGAAAAGCTGAAAGACGAAGGCTTTGACATAACTCTGCTTCCCGTTCACGAAAACGGAATTGTCCGGCCTGACGAAGTAGAGGCCGCAATCACCGATAGCACCTGCCTCGTTACCGTGATGTTCGCCAATAACGAAATCGGTACCGTTCAGCCCATACGCGAAATCGGCGCGGTCTGCAGAAAGCACGGCGTGCTCTTTCACACGGATGCCGTTCAGGCAATCGCACATATTCCCGTGAATGTAGCAGACGACAATATCGATATGCTCTCCGCTTCGGCGCATAAATTTCACGGTCCTAAAGGCTCTGGCTTCCTATATGTGAAAAAAGGCATAAGGCTCACAAATCTTATTGAAGGCGGCGCGCAGGAGAGAGGAAAGCGCGCGGGCACCGAAAACGTGCCGGGCATCGCCGCTATGGCGAGGGCGCTTAAAGACGAGAGTGCAAAAATCGATGAAAACACCGCCCGGCTTGTTACACTTCGCAATAAACTCATTGACGGGCTTTCGCAGATTGAACATTCCGCCCTCAACGGCGACCCCGAGCATAGGCTTCCCGGCAATGTGAACTTCTGCTTCGAGGGGATTGAAGGCGAGGCGCTTCTTCTCTTGCTTGACAGCAAGGGAATAGCGGCATCATCCGGCAGTGCCTGCACTTCCGGCTCGCTTGACCCGAGCCACGTGCTGCTCGCAATCGGCAGACCGCACGATGTGGCGCACGGCTCTCTGCGTCTGAGCATAGGCCCCGACCTCACGGACGACGAGGCAGATTACATTATAAAGTCCGTTTCGGAAGTTGTTGATTATCTGAGAAGTTTTTCTCCCGTGTGGAGAGATTTACAGTCCGGCAAACTGAGTCATTTACTTTAAGGAGGAACAGAGATGGCACTTTACAGCGAAAAAGTTATGGATCATTTTCTTCATCCGCGCAACGTGGGTATCATCGAGGATGCCGACGCGGTAGGCGAGGTAGGCAACGCGAAATGCGGAGATATAATGAAAATGTATCTTAAAATAGAAAATGATATTATAACTGATGTGAAATTTGAAACCTTCGGCTGCGGCAGCGCGATTGCGTCAAGTTCAATGGCAACCGAACTGATTAAAGGGAAACCCGTTTCCGAAGCGCTGGAACTTACAAACAAGGCGGTCGCCGAGGCGCTTGACGGCCTGCCCGATTATAAAATGCACTGCTCGGTGCTTGCCGAGGAGGCAATAAAATCAGCGCTCGAAAACTACAACAAGGGCAAGGAAGAAGCCTGACAGCGGCACCCCGCGAAAAAAACACGAAAAAAATTCTTAAAACCTATTGACATAGTAGGTTAATAGTGATATAATCACGGCAACTTAAGTAAAGGAGGCGCAACCATGTATAACAGCATCACCGTAAAAACGAATACCTGTATGTGGTGTCGAATGCTGAACTCCCGGGCAAGTAATACGGCCGGGGCGTACGGCGATATTTCGCTGCGCCTCAATACAGAACGATGTTGAATCTGTAATAAGTTTATGCCGTTTGCCCGGGAGCCGAATAAGCCCCCGGTTATTTTTTGCATAAAACTCATCTCACAAAAACAAAAATCTTAAATTAAAGGAGAAACAATCATGAGTAATTATAAATTTGAAACCCTTCAGTTACACGTAGGCCAGGAGCAGGCGGACCCCGCAACCGATTCCAGAGCCGTTCCCATTTATCAGACCACTTCTTACGTTTTCCATAACAGTCAGCATGCGGCGGACCGTTTCGGCCTCGCAGACCCCGGCAACATCTACGGCAGACTTACCAACAGCACTCAGGATGTGCTTGAAAAGAGACTTGCGGCCCTTGAAGGCGGCAGCGCGGCTCTCGCCCTTGCATCCGGTGCGGCGGCAATCACTTACACAATCGAAGCCCTTGCGGCAAACGGCGGTCACATTGTGGCGCAGAAGACAATCTACGGCGGCAGTTACAACCTGCTTTCACACACTCTGCCGCAGTACGGTATCGAAACAACTTTTGTTGACGCTCATAATCTCGCGGAGGTTGAGGGCGCAATCAAAGAAAACACGAGAGCCATTTATCTTGAAACTCTCGGCAACCCCAACAGCGATATTCCCGATATCGACGCCATAGCCGAAATCGCTCACAGATACGGCCTGCCCGTTGTGGTGGATAACACCTTCGGCACACCTTATCTTATCAGACCCATTGAGCACGGTGCGGATATAGTCGTTCACTCCGCCACCAAATTCATCGGCGGCCACGGCACAACTCTCGGCGGTATTATAATCGAGTCCGGCAAATTCAACTGGAAGCAGAGCGGCAAATACCCCAACATCGCCGAAGCAAATCCGAGTTATCACGGCGTTTCATTCTATGATGTTGTAGGCCCGGCGGCATTTGTCACCTATATCAGAGCGGTGCTTCTTCGTGACACCGGCGCGGCGATTTCCCCCTTCAACGCATTCCTTCTTCTGCAGGGCGTGGAAACCCTTTCATTAAGGCTTGAAAGACACGCCGAAAACACCAAGAAGGTTGTTGAGTATCTTGCTTCGCATCCGCTTGTTGAAAAGGTAAATCACCCCTCACTGCCCGGCCATCCCGACCACGCTCTTTATGAAAAATACTTCCCCGACGGCGGCGCGTCAATCTTTACATTTGATATCAAAGGCGGCAGAGAGGAAGCCTGGAAATTCATAGATAACCTCACCATTTTCTCACTGCTCGCAAATGTGGCGGACGTCAAGAGCCTTGTGATTCACCCCGCATCAACCACTCACTCACAGCTTTCCGACGAAGAACTGCTCGATCAGGGCATCGGTCAGAATACAATCCGCCTTTCAATCGGCACGGAACACATTGACGATATAATCGCAGACCTTGAAAACGGCTTTGCCGCAATTAAATAACGGAGGAAAAGAAAATGTCAAATATATATAAAGGAACACTCGGCCTTGTAGGCAACACACCTCTTGTGGAGGTTGAAAACATAGAAAAAGAACTCGGCCTTGAAGCGACTGTGCTTGTGAAACTTGAATATTTTAACCCTGCAGGCAGCGTGAAAGACCGCATAGCAAAGGCGATGATAGAGGACGCCGAGGCAAAGGGCCAGCTCAAAGAAGGCTCGGTTATCATTGAGCCGACCAGCGGAAATACAGGCATAGGCCTCGCTTCAATCGCCGCCGCAAAGGGCTACCGTATTATCCTCACGATGCCCGAAACGATGAGCGTTGAGAGAAGAAACATCCTCAAAGCCTACGGCGCGGAACTTGTGCTCACAGAGGGCGCGAAGGGTATGAAGGGTGCGATAGCCAAGGCGGAAGAACTTGCCGCCGAAATACCCGGCTCGTTCATTCCCGGGCAGTTTGTAAACCCCGCAAACCCCGCAATCCATAAGGCGACAACGGGTCCCGAAATCTGGAACGACACCGACGGAAAAGTTGATATCTTCATCGCAGGCGTGGGCACAGGCGGCACGGTTACGGGAACGGGCGAATACCTCAAAGAGCAGAATCCCGCGGTAAAGGTAGTTGCCCTTGAGCCGGAAGATTCACCCGTACTTTCCGAAGGCAGACCGGGCAGCCATAAGATTCAGGGCATAGGCGCGGGCTTTGTGCCGGATGTGCTCAACACGGGCGTATATGACGAGATTTTCAAAGCGTCAAATCAGGATGCTTTTGATACCGCAAAACTCCTCGCAAAGAAAGAGGGCATCTCGGTAGGCATTTCATCGGGCGCTGCTCTCTACGGCGCAATTCAGCTTGCGAAACGCCCTGAAAACAAGGGCAAGGTGATAGTAGCCCTCCTGCCAGACAGCGGCGACAGATATTATTCCACCGCCCTTTTCACAGAATAAAGTTAATGCTCCACTCAATTGAGTGGAGCACTTTTTTCTTGATAAACATCGGTCTCTTTGGTATAATAAGCAGGCAAATAAACTTGGTAAGGACAAAATGTTATGACCGATTTTGAAAAGAGAGCAGTTACGGACCCTTCCGGTTTCGTTGTGCTGTCGGATTTTGTGCCGTCAATCGTGCAGGAAATCCGCTATCACTCAACATATAATTTCATAGGTGACCGCATTGACGGCTACGAGGAGCCGGTTGCCCTGCTCACAATAGAGGCGGCGAGGGCTCTCAAAAACGCGGCAAGCGAACTGATGGTAAAAGGCTTCCGCATAAAGGTGTTTGACGCCTACCGCCCCGCAACCGCCGTAAGGCATTTCATACTTTGGGGGATAGAGGATACCGACATACGTATGAAGCCGTATTTTTACCCAGACCTCGCAAAGCAGGAAATCTTTGCAAGGGGATATATCGCAAAGCAGTCCAGCCACAGCAGAGGAAGCGCGCTCGACCTTACGCTCATTGATATGGCGAGCGGCAAAGAACTTGATATGGGCAGCCCGTTTGACTTTTTCGGCGAGATTTCTCACCCCGATTACAAGGGCATAACAGGGGAGCAGTACGAAAACAGAATGCTGCTGAGAAACTGTATGCTGAGAAACGGCTTCGCTCCGCTTGACTGTGAGTGGTGGCACTTTATGCTCGCCGACGAGCCCTACCCCGACACTTATTTTGATTTCCCCGTATCGTCTTCTTATCTCAGAAAATAACAAAAGTAAAAGCACCTGCTTACTCAAAGGCAGGTGCTTCTTTTATTCATACATCTATATCTTCAAACTGAATTACTTCGTTCTTTTTGCCGGATTCAAAGATGGCCTCAACAAGTTTCATAAGCCTTCTCTGCTGGTTGTGAGTGACGATTATATCCGCCTCGCCCCTGATTACGGCAAACACGTTTTTGTAGAATTCGCCCCAGTCCGCTTTCTGCACGGGCAGGGGATATTTTTTGATTGTGTCGTCGGTGCGCGGAGCCATAGTCTTAGTGATGCCCGCGCCTGCGACTATCGGCACTGCCTCTCTGTTTTCCCAGTCGGAAACCATTACGATTTCGCCGCTGCAATCCCAGTTGTTTATTACAGCCGAGCCGTTTTCACCGAGCATATACCACAGGGGCAGTTCGATGAAATTACTTGTGGTGACCTCAACATAAAATGAAAGCCCGTCGTCAAATATAAGAGTAGTCCTGAATCCGTCGTCGCAGTTTTCATTTGTGACGTTTGTAAGTTCGGCGTAAACGGTTTTAAGTTTGCGCGGCAGAGTCATCATAAGAGTCTGGTCAAGCAGGTGAATGCCCCAATCGAGCACCATACCGCCGCCGTGCTCGGGCTGATTGCGCCAGTCGCCCGGCACTCCTCTTGAGCCCTGAACTCTTGATTCTATGCGGAACACTTTGCCGAGCGTGCCGTCATCGAAAATCTTTTTCATTGTGAGGTAGTCTTCGTCCCAGCGCCTGTTCTGATGCACGGTGAAGAGCTTGCCGCATCTGTTTGCCGCGGCAATCATTTCTTCAAGTTCGCCGCTGTTCATCGCAACCGGCTTTTCGCTGATTGCGTTTTTGCCCGCCTTAAGCGCGGCAATCACAATCTCTTTGTGCACATCGTTCGGCGTTGCCACCGTCACGAGGTCTATCCTGCTGTCCGCAAGCAGTTCTTCGCGGCTTGAAAAAGCGTGAATGCCGTTTTCTTCCGCTTTGGCGCATTTTTCGGGATCAATATCGTATATGCCTATAAGTTCGGCGTATTCGCCCATCTCGTTTTTTATTTTTCTCGTGTGCCAGGAGCCCATACCGCCGTAGCCTATCACGGCGCAGCCGATTTTTCCGTTTATCATTAAAGCACCTTCTTTCGTAATTCTTTCTGTATTCTATCACAACAATTTGATAAAAACAACACACTGATTAACTTTCTTTCAAAAAATAAAAAATATCTTTTTATTTATGATTTCGTGTGCTATAATAATAAAAAATTGCGGGGAGGAAACACTATGGATAAGAAACTTGAGCCTCTGTTTACACCTTGGAAAATAGGAAACTGCGAAATCAAAAACCGTATTGTTCTCACAAGTATGGGCGGCACCGACCTTTTCGGCTGGATGGAGAAAAACCATTTTGACAAAGTCGGCGCGCAGTTCATTATGAATGTGGCAAAGAACAATGTCGGTCTCATCCTGCCGGGCTGTCAGCCAGTCTATAACCCGATGCTCGGCCAGTGGCTCCACAAAAACAAAAAGATGTACAGAGACCTTGCGAAGTGGATGCCCGAATTCCACAAGACCGGCGCCAAACTCTTTGTGCAGCTTACCGCAGGTTTCGGCAGGTCTTTCACCGTTTCCGAAATGATGGAAAAACTTTACAACACTCCCGTTGTAAATGTGCTCAGCAAGCCCATTATGAATCTTGACAGAATCACCGCAGGCGCCTCACCCGCGCCCAACCGCTGGAGCGACAGACTTCCGTCAAGAGAGATTACAAAAGCCGAAATCAAAGAGATAGTTGACTCTTTCGCAAAGAGTTCAAAGATGCTCAAGGATGCCGGAGTTGACGGCGTTGAAGTACACGCCGTTCACGAGGGCTATCTGCTTGACCAGTTTGCTCTCAAATATACCAACCAAAGAACAGACGAATACGGCGGCTCGTTTGAAAACAGATACCGCTTTGCCGCCGAAGTGGTGCAGGCAATCAAGAAGGAATGCGGCGACGATTTCCCCGTTTCCCTTCGCTACAGCGTCATTTCCAAAACAAAGGGTATGCGTCAGGGCGCTCTGCCGGGCGAAGACTATGTTGAAGTGGGCAGAGATATGGCGGAGAGCGAACTTGCCGCGAAATTCCTGCAGGATGCGGGCTATGACTGCCTCAACTGCGACAACGGCACTTATGACAGCTGGTACTGGGCTCATCCTCCCATCTATATGCCCGAAAATCTCAACCTTGAAGATGTTGAGCACATAAAGAAATTTGTCGATATCCCCGTTATCTGCGCGGGCAGAATGGACCCGAGAGTCGCCGCCGATTCAATCGCGGCAGGCAGAATAGACGGCGCGGGCTTTGCGCGTCAGTTCCTTGCCGACCAGGAATGGATTACCAAACTGATGGAAGACAAGGAAGAAGATATAAGGCCCTGCATTCTCTGCCACAACGGCTGTTTCAATATGTGCCATTACAAGGGCGTGCCCAATGATCAGGATCTTATGGATTCACTGCATATGGCAAGGTGCGCAATCAACGCCGAAACAATGCAGTGGAGCAAGCATAAAATCATAAAGACCGCGAAACCCAAAACCGTTCACATCGTCGGCGGCGGCATAGGCGGTATGGAAGCGGCGAGAGTGCTTAAACTCAGAGGTCACAATCCCGTGATTCACGAAAAATCGGATGTGCTCGGCGGCACATTTATTCCCGCGAGCGCAGAGTCCTACAAAGGTAAACTCCGCGACCTGCTCGAGTGGTACCGCCTGCAGATGAAGAAACTCGATATCACCGTAAACCTCAATGACGAGGTGAAGGATATATCCGCTTTCGGCTCCGCTCCCGTGATAATCGCAACCGGCTCCGTGCCGAGACTTCTCAAAAAAGTGCCCGGCTACGAAAAGATGATTGAAGCCTGCGATTTCCTTAACGGAAAAGAAGTCGGCGAAAAAGTTGCCGTTATCGGCGGCGGACTTACCGGCAGTGAGATTGCCTATGAACTTGCTCTTATGGGCAAAAAGCCCTTGATAGTTGAGATGAAGGACGACCTCATTTCCCAGAAGGGCGTCTGCCTTGCAAACTCCTCCTACCTCAGGGAGTGGTTTGCGCTCAACGAAGTGCCCGTCTATCTTGAAACCCTGCTTAAAGAGGTGAAAGACGGCTCAATCATCTGCACCGGCAAAGACGGAAAAGACATTGAAATAGAATGCGATTCCGTTATCAGCTGCGCGGGCTACATTCCCGCTCCTCTTGCCGAAAAGAGCAAAAACGTACTTCTTGTAGGCGACTGCCTCGCAATCGGCAACCTGCGCTCGGTTGTATGGCGCGCTTACGAAGCGGCAATGTCAATCAAATAATCAAAACATAAATTCCAATCAACACACGGCGAAGGCTCCGGCTGTTTACTGCCTCGAAGCCGATGAATATTTCAACGGCTGACTTACCTCATAACGGATATCCTCGCTAAAGCAGGACTGCAAGTTGTTTTACCAACTTGCAGTCCTGCATTTTATATTGAATTTTAATTATTCTTCTTCGTTTCTTACTATGTTTTGCATCCACACGCCTTTTTTCACAAGGATAACTCCTATGGTGCATTTTATCCATTCCGCCATCTGAAGAAAGACGAAAATCCACACCACATAGAGCCCCGTGTAACGGCTGAGTATAAACGCGAGCGGCACGCTGACAGCCCACATATACACGCTGTCAAAAAGAAATGTGACAAGCGTTTTGCCGCCTGAGCGTATCGTGAAATACGAGGCGTGCAGAAGCGCGGCCTGCGGGGTGAATACCGCCTGCGCTATCAGAAAATGCGCCGCTATGCGCCTTGCCTCGGGAGTTGTGTTGTAAATCATCGGGAAGAGGGAGGAGGTGGCAAGAATCAGCGCGCCCACACAGGCCGCCGTAAACACGGCAAAAGCGATAATCTTATACGCCTCGTCCTTCGCTTTCTTAAGAAGCCCCGCGCCGAGCGAGTGGCCGCAGATAATCGCGATTGATTCGCCGAGCGCGAAAAACGCCACATTGAATACATTGCTCACCGTTGCCGAGATATTCTGCCCCGCCACCGCGTTAAGCCCTCTCACCGAGTAGCACTGCGCGAGCATCGCCATGCCGGCTGACCAGAGCGCTTCGTTGACAAGCAGGGGAGAGCCCGTGATAAAATACTTTTTCACAAGGCCAAGCGGTACTTTTACCGTGCTGTAAACGCCTTTGAGGTAATCGCACTTCTCCTTGTGCGTGTGCGCCCATATTACCACTATGCCCATTTCGCAGAATCTTGAAATCACGGTAGCCGCCGCCGCGCCTTTTACGCCCAGAGCGGGCAGACCGAGGTGGCCGTAAATGAGCAGATAATTGAATACCAGGTTTACAGTGACTGCGGCAATTCCAGCCCTCATTGGCACAACCGTTTCCCCGCACTCGCGCAGGGTGTTTGAATAAATCTGCACCGCCGTAAACGCCGGAAGCCCGAGCAGCATTATCTCCAGATAATCGAGGGCGTAGTTAAGGGTTGCCTGCAAATCACCGCCGTCGTTGTTTCCTTTGAGATAATATCCCGTCAGCTTTTCGCCGAAACAGGAAAAGATTACAAGAGCGGCGCACAGCAGAGTGCCGCCGAGCCACAGTTTATAGCGGAAGGAATTTCTGAGGCCTTCGTAATCTTTCGCGCCGTAATACTGCGCCGTGAAGATGCCCGTGCCGGCAAGTCCGCCGAAAATACACAGGCTGAATACAAAGAGCAGCTGATTGACTATCGCCACTCCGCTCATCTGCTCCGTGCCCAAACGCCCGACCATAATGTTATCCAGCAGGTTCACGAAATTCGTTATGCCGGACTGTATCATTATCGGCACCGCGATTTTAAGAATCCGCCTGTAAAACTGCCTGTCGCCTATGAACTTTTTCACAAGAACGCTTTCACTCATAGTTTACTCACATTTCTCTGCGATAAGTTCAGCCGAGCCGCTTTCAAGCGAATTGTATCCGTCCAGATGAAAGTGGCTCCCTGCAGGCTCTGCGGCAAGGGCGGTAAGATGATTTGCAAGGGAGATAAGACCTTCCCTGTTTGCCCTTATCACCGCCGCGCCGTCTGTTATGTCAACGCTTATTTCAAAGCCGTTTTCCCAGTTCATTTCCAATTCGTTTCACCTCTGTGCTGTATTCTAACACACAGGCGATTGAAAATCAATCCGGAAACAGTCAGGGCGTATATGTCGCCCCCTCGGCGTAAAAGTATTCATACGGGTTATCAACGCCCCGCATATACTCTGAAACATCCGAGCCCTGCGGATTAAAGCATTTGTTATCAGGAGTGATTATAATCTCCATAAAGCCCGCATACACATAAAGCAGTTTTTCGCTTTTGTGATTTTTGAGAAACGCGGCATAATCATTAAACCACGCACCGCCGAAAGCGGGGGAGGAAGAGAGCCTGCCGTTTTCTTTTGTGACGGTGATTATCGCAACAAGGTCATCGCCGTTATACACAAGGTAATCCCTGAAATCCTGCCTGAGTTCAAGTTGTTTGCCTTCGGTGCCGTCATAACTTACGTGTGAATAACCTTTATCGCTGATTTTTATATTATCCGCCGGCACGCCGCTTGCGGAGAGTGACGAAACGATTGAGGTCTTGTTTTCTTCAAAGTATGCCTTTGCCTCTTCGTCCGTGATTTTTTCACCTGTTGCTTTAACGCCGGGTTTTGCTCCCGCTATGTCGGGCGTTGCGGGTATATTCACTCCTCCGTAGGTTCCGCCCGAGCCTTCGCTTTTATCGGGCTTTGTTTCGCCGTTATCGTTGTAATCATCCGGAATATCCGCTCCGCCGTAAATCTTCTGTGTAGTCTGCATTTCTTTGCCGGTGTATTCCGGCACTGTTTCTGTTTGGCTGTTGCCTTCGTCATTTGCGTAGGAAACTGCGGTCTGCTCCTCGTAAGAAGAAAGTTCCGAATATGTTGTATCCGAATCCGGACCGCCTTCCGTTTTTCTTGATGAAAGCGCGCCTCTATGTGCCGCAACACCTGCGGTTATGCATACGGCAAGCGCAACAGCGGCGGCGCCTGTTGAGATAAGATATTTATTTCTTCTGCTTTTGTTTTTTTCGTATTTGTTTTTTCTTTCAATTACGGTTTCATATATTTCATCATTTGTCTTCATAATCAAAACCATCCTTTCCGAGTTGATTCTTCAGCGCCTCGCGCGCCCTGCTCAGAAGAACTTTTGTGTTGCCCTCGCTCTTTTTGATTACCGAAGCGATTTCTTTAACCTGCATATCTTCAAAATATCTGAGCCACAGCATGGTATAATACTCGCTTTTCAGTTTTTTCATTGATGACACGAGCAGTCTGTTTCTCTCTTCCTTAATATACATATCTTCGGGAGAGGGCTGTGACGGCACCGCGCCGTTCATTTCTTCTATGCTAACTGTGTTTGTTTTTCTCTCTTTTCTCAGCATATCAACGGCGGTATTTCTGCCGATTCTGAAAAGCCAGGTCTTGAAAGATGCTTTGCCTGTGTATCTCGGTTTTTTCGAGGCAAGTTTAACAAAAGTTTCTATTGCCGCATCTTCTGCCGTTTCGTTGCTTTTTACAATTGAGAGAATAAACATCTGCAGGGGCAGGCGGTATTCTTCTATCAGGTCACGCAGACCGGAATTGTCACCATCCAGAAAACGGCGGTAGCTACTTGCACCGTTATCCATAGGCTTCTCCTTTCCGAAAGAGCGAGTCTTTCATTTGCTCTTTCACCTATTATACGCTGATTTTATGAAAAAGGTTACACTTTCACCCCGAAAATCTTCAATGTAAAAGAATTTTGACAAGAAAAGAATACTGATGTAAAATACATTTGATTGACCGGACGCAGAAAATCCTTCATCATAAAGTCAGCCGAAAGGCAAAGGAGGTCAGAATATGAATATCGGTTCCAGAATCAAAGCGGCAAGGGGCGAGGCGGGCCTGACCCAGGAGCAGGCGGCGGAACTTCTCGGCGTGAGCAGGCAGACCGTATCCAACTGGGAAAATGAAAAATCCTATCCGGATATCGTCAGCGTTATCAGAATGAGCGATATATATTCTGTCAGCCTCGACAGACTTCTGAAGGAGGACAGTAATATGAAAAACGAAAACAGTTATATCGATTATCTCGAAGAAAGCACAAACACGGTAAAGAGCAAAACCAAACTTTCAAAGATTATTCTCCTGGGTGTTTATCTTCTCATATGGGCGATTTCCGAAATAGTTTTCTGGCTCGTTATGGAGCCGTCGGACTCTATGGGCTACGCCATAATGTTTGTCTGGATTCTTATGCCGGTCACAACCTTCGCCGTGTCGGCGGTCATAGGCAAAAACGGTTATTTCGGCAGGCTTAAATGGCTTGTGCCGGTTGTAATGGGCATTATGTATATGCTCGTGCCTTATTCCACTTTCAGCGCGTCGAATATGGCGGCGTTTCATGTGTTCAGGTGGCCCGATTTTCCGATGCTCCCGATAGGCGCGGCTATCTCGCTCGCGGGCATCCTGCTCGGTCTTCTTATAAGCAGAAAACAGGCGAAAAAGAAAGCGGAAAACAAACCGGAAACAGAAGAAGAACAGTAACAAAAAAGCAGCCTGCGAAAGGGCGGGTACTCATAAATCAGTAATGCCTCAAAGAGCAATCTTTGCGCATCTTATGCAGGCTTTCCTCCTCGGAATACAGCCAAGTATTCCTCGTCGTCAAAACCCGCAAATATGCACAAATCTCTTCTCTTTGAGGTGCGAAGCAGTTTTCCCGAGAAAAAAAGCCGCAGAGCAAGGAAGATTTGCGAAAGCATACTTTGTGTATGGTAAGCAAATCTGACAAAGCTCTGCGGTTTCAGTTTTCCGCGAAAACCAATACTGATTTATGAGTACCCGCCCAACAGGCTGCTTAATCTTTTATCTCATTATTTCATTTCGGGGTCTTCAGTGAGTATGTCTTCCGCAAACTCCGCGTTCATTTCAGGGTAGGCGGAGAGCATCGGCTCAATATCCGCGCCCTTCTTTCTGTCAAAGTAGTTGCGTGTAATCTTCACCACGAGGCCGCTTAGCGCGATAACGCAGATTAAGTTGGGAAGAGCCATAAGACCGTTGAAGGTGTCGTCAATCGCCCAGATGAGGTCGCTCTTGATGAGTGATGAAACAGCGATGAGTACCACATAGATTACCTTGAAAGCGGTGATTATATATCTGCGCTTTTCTTCCTTCACCTTGCCGAATACGAATTCAACCGCCTTCTCGCCGTAGTAGGACCAGGCGATAACCGTAGTGAAAGCAAACAGGGGCAGGATGATTGAGAATACCGCCGTGCCGAATCCGCTGAATGTGTTTGAAAACATATTCATTGACATAATGCTGTCTTCAAGGTCGGATGAAAGATTATTAAGATCAAAACTTGTGAGGAACATGAGAGCGGTAAGTGTGCAGATGATGAAGGTGTCAAAGAAAACTTCAAACACGCCCCAGAGACCCTGCTTAACGGGCTCTCTTGTTTCGGATGCCGAGTGGGCGATAACGGATGAGCCGAGACCCGCCTCGTTTGAGAAAACGCCTCTCGCCATACCTTTTCTTATAACCTGCGCAAAGCCGTAGCCGAGTATACCGCCGCCTGCCGCTTTGAAGTTAAAAGCCTTTGAGAAGATGAGGCCGAGCGAGGAGGGGATGTTTCTGAAATGAATCACAATAGCGATAATTGACATCACGATGAAGAGGAGCGACATAAACGGCACAAGCATTGAGGCAACCTTGCCTATGCGCTTGATACCTCCGATTATAACTATCGCGGTCATAATTGCGACTATGATGCCGACTATAAGTTTGATTGTGCCGGTATTCTGCGCTGAAGTTGCTCTTGAAAACGCCTCTGAGAGAGTGCCGGAGATTTTGTTGGTCTGCACGCCGCTCATACCGATAGCCGCGAGCATACAGAATACGGCGGCAAGGTAGCCGAGCCATTTCCATTTAAGACCGTATGCGATATAGTAAAACGCGCCGCCCGAGAGGTTGCCGTTTTTATCTTTCTTTCTGAAATAGAGGCCGAGCACGTTTTCCGCGTAGTTTGTAACCATACCGAAGAAAGCGGAAACCCACATCCAGAAAACTGCGCCGGGGCCGCCTGTGAGTATGGCGGAAACAACGCCTACTATGTTTCCGGTGCCGACGGTGCCGGAGATGGCGGTTGAGAAGGCCTCAAACTGAGAAACGGAGTTTACTCTGCTGTCCTTCGCCTTCTTTTTGCCAAGGCTTTTGAGGGTGGGGATGATGGTTGTGTTGAGGGATTCGCCGAAATGGGTAACCTGCAAAACCCTTGTTCTTACGGTGAGGATGAGACCTGTGCCGAGAATCAGGATGATAACGGGCCAGCCCCATACGATACCGTTGACCACATTGTTTACATTTTCAATTACGGTCAGTACTTTTTCAAGCATATATAACTCCTTCCGTCCGCTTCGGCAAACAAAAAAGCCAGCAATCGCTTGCTGACTTCAAAAATACAAAACGCATCTTATTACCTCCGTCCTTTTGCCTGAGAGATTAGAGAGCGGCGCTCCTTTGCCCCTTCGGCATCCAATCTTGTTGGAATTCTCCGGAGTTCGTCAGCAAACAGTCAAGAGACTCTTCTGCATGCTTCATACGAACCTGTTCATTTTTCGTGCCGATTATACCATACGGCCGCCTGATAATCAATTTGTAAAATAAACAAAAAAGCCGTGAACACACGGCTTTTTTCTGTAAACTTATTATTCCGCTTCGCCTGTTTCTTCTTCAGGCTGAACAGCGGTGTTTTCGCTGCCCCTGAACACAACAAACTTGTCAAACAGAAACTCCGTTATCATATTTGTGACCATTGTTATGCTCAGCACAATGTATTCAATCCCCGCCGTGCCGGCGTATTTCGCGGTGAAATAATTGCCGAGCATTGTGGAAACGGGGGTGAATACGGCGTAGTAGCCCAGCACCTTGAGCATCGCAACGGGAATGTTATTGGCCGATTTGAATGTGAACTTGCGGTTAAAGGTGAAATTCCATATAACCGAAAGTATCAGCGCTATAAGGTAAATGGGGCCGTATTCATTGTGCATCACGGCGGCAAAGGTCTGATTTGACTGCATCAGATTCTGTATGAACGCGGTTTTCACAACCACTTCGTTGAGCAGAGTAAAAGATGTAATCTGAATAAGACCCGCCGAAGCCGAGAAGAGAGCGAATTTAATAAACTGAATTATGTTTTTCTTTTTGCTGTTTTCTTCCATTAAAAATCCTTTGATAATGAAGGAACGTTACTGCTTTACAAATTCCTTGCCGTCAATAAAGATTGATTTGCCTTCTTTTGAGAAGGAGAAGGTCTTTGTTGCGCCTATGCCGAGCAGACCTTCGGTTTCAAACTTGATTTCGTCTTTTTCGATTGAATATGTGCCGCTCAGGGTGAGGCCGAAGATTTCGCCTTTTACTTTGTTATCTTTTTCAAATGTGATTGTGCCGCTGCCTTCTGCTGGGGCGTACGTGCCTTTGAGAGTGGAGCCGCAGGCGGTGAATAAAGTGAGCACACAGGCAGCTATCATAACAAGCGCGATAACTCTGATTGCTGTTTTCATAAATATCTCCTCCGTATTTTTATTGTAATTAAATCATATCATTATTTTCCGCTTTTATCAAGTGATTGCAAAAATCTTTTGCCCGTGAACGATTTGCGGCAAAAACTGTTTTGCATTTAACTCGCGAGCGTGATAAAATAAATGTATAATTAACGGATTGTGAGGGAAAAGTATGCTTGATTCTCCCGAAAAACGCGCTGAGCGCCTGCTCGCCGAAATGTCGCTTGACGAAAAGATTTATCAGGTGACGGGCGAAATGCTGTTTGATACAGAAAATGACCGGCGCGATCCGCTCTGCGGCAGTTACCGCAACCCCGGTCACTTTATGCATTATAAAAGAGAAAAGCCCGCTTCTCCGCGCGAGGTGGCGGAAAAGATAAACGCCGATGTAAAGGAAAGCATCGACGCCCAGCCTCATCATATACCGCCGCTTGAAAACGGAGAGGCGCTTCACGGCGCGCAGTGGGGGATGTGCACAAACTTCCCTCAGCCGATAAATCTCGCCTCCTCCTTTGACCCCGAAATGGTTGAAAAAGTGGCGGATGCAATCGGCAGAGAGTGCAACTGCGTGGGCGTAAGGCAGGTCTTTTCGCCCGTTGTGAATATCGCGAGAGACTGCCGCTGGGGCAGGACTGTAGAAACCTACGGCGAGGACGCAAAACTCTCAGGCGATATGGGCGCGGCTATGTGCCGCGGACTTCAGAGAAACGGCGTTATTGCGACTCCCAAGCATTTTGCCGATAATTACGCTGCGGGCGGCAGGGATTCAAATTACTCCGAAACGAGCGAGCGCACAATGCGTGAAACAATTCTTCCTCCCTTCAAAGCCTGCTTTGACGCCGGGGCAAAATCCGTGATGGCGGCATACAACGGCTGGGAGGGTATTCCCTGCAGCGCGAATAAACGCCTGCTCACCGGTATTCTGCGTGAAGAATGGGGCTTTGACGGCTTCGTCGTTTCCGATTACGGCGGAGTTGAGGGCGTGCATTCCGCTCACCGCCTTGCATCGTCGAATGCCCGCGCCGCTGCCGACTGCCTCAAAGCGGGGCTCGATGTTATTCTTCCGTTCAGGTGGTTTGACGAAGTGAAGGAAGCGGTTGAAAAAGGATATATCACCGAAAAAGAACTTGACAAAAACGTGCTTCGCATACTCACGGCGAAATTCCGGCTCGGCCTCTTTGACAATCCTTACAGAGACCCGGAGGAAGCGGAAAAAAACGTGCGCTGCCCCGGGCACAGGCGGCTCGCCCTTGAATCCGCGCGTGAGTGTATAATCCTGCTCAAAAACGATAATATACTGCCTCTCGATAAAAATTCCGTAAAGCGAATCGGCGTTTTCGGACAGAGCGCGGACCTTATTCCGATAGGCTCCAATTACTCGGGCCCTTACGGCACACCCTGGCAGGGCGAAGACGCGCCCACGCCTCTTGAAGCGCTCCGGGAATATCTCGGCGAAGAAACGGAAGTTATTTACGCCGGGAGCGACGAGATTGAAACAATCGCTCCGCAGTGCGATGTTGTATTTTATTTCACTTCAATTATGGAGGGCGAAGGCAGTGACAGAAGCGACCTTAAACTGCCCTGCGTCTCCGTTCACAGCAACCGTGAAGAAGACGGCGGCATAATAGTCGATATGGCGCGGCAGGTGATTACCGACAATCAGGAGGAATCAATCCTCCGACTGTGCAAAGCAAACAGCAACACGGTCGTGATTCTGCAAAACGGTGCCCCGATTGATATGAGCGCGTGGATTGACAGTGTGAAGGCGGCTGTTGAGTCCTGGTATCCGGGCGAGCAGGGGGCGAGAGCACTCACTGAAATCCTTTTCGGCATTACAAATCCCGGTGCGAAACTCCCGATTACGATTCCAGGGTGCGCGGGTCAGCTTCCGCTCGGCTATTCATACAAGCCATCCGGCAGAGGCTACGCCTACTGCGACAATGACGGAAAGCCGCTTTACCCCTTCGGTTACGGCCTGAGTTACACCTCGTTTGAAATAAAAGACGCATCCGCCCGAGTAACCGGCGGCGCCGAAGTTTCCTTTACTATTACAAACACCGGCAAAGCGGAAGGAGCAGAGGTTGTGCAGGTATATATAGGCTCATATGAATGCTCCGTAGTACGCCCGCTCAAACTGCTTGCGGGATACAAGCGCATTAACCTCGAGGTAGGTGAGAGCAAAGACGCCGTTATACATATTGACAGCGATGCTTTTCGCTATTACGACGCGGATATGAAATACGGTCTTCACGACGGCAGGCATACCCTGATGCTCGGTACTTCGAGCGACGATATAATTGCACAATTTGAACTCAAAGCCGAAAACGGCAAACTGATAAAAGAATAAAATGAAAATGCTCGCCAAAGGGCGGAGAGTCATAAAACAGTAATGCCTCAAAGAGTGACCTTTGCACATCTTATGCACAGATTTTATCTCTTTGAGGTGCGAAGCAGTTTTCCCGAGAAAAATAAGCCGCAGAACAAGGAAGATTTGCGAGAGCATACTGAGTATGTATGGTAAGCAAATCTGACGACGTGCTGCGGTTTTAGTTTTCCGTGAAAACCAATACCGGATTACGACTCTCCGCCCAAACGATGGGCATTTTTGCCACATATGGCATTTTCTGTCCCGTACGCGATAATTGACAAAAACAGTCCCGAAAAGATATAATAAAATAAAAAGGTAAACATAATTATATAATCAACGGAGAATAAAATGGACAGTATATTTGAAAAAATCACAGGGGAAATAAAAAAGGTCATAATCGGCAAAGACGATGTGATAAGCACCGTGCTTATGACCGTGATATCGGGCGGGCATATTCTGCTTGAGGATATACCGGGCGTCGGCAAAACAACGCTCGCTCTCGCTTTTTCAAAGGCGCTCTCGCTCGAATACAGGCGTATGCAGTTTACGCCCGATACGCTTCCTTCCGATGTGACGGGCTTTTCAATGTATAACAAGAATACGGGCGCGTTTGAATACAGAGAAGGAGCGGTTATGAGCAACCTCTTTCTCGCCGACGAAATCAACCGTACCTCGCCCAAAACACAGTCCGCCCTGCTCGAGGTTATGGAGGAGGGGAAGGTAACCGTTGACGGCATCACTCACAGCCTGCCCGAGCCGTTTTTCGTGATTGCCACTCAGAATCCGCTCGGCTCAGCCGGCACACAGAAACTGCCCGAGTCTCAGCTTGACAGATTCACCGTGCGCCTGACTATGGGCTATCCGGACCCCGCGAGCGAAGCGGTTATGCTCAAAAACGACAAGGCAAATCTGCTTGAGGATGTGTGCCCGGTGGTTGACGCCGCGGCTATTATCGAAATGCAGAAGTCGGCTGAAAAGATATTTGTTGACGACAGCCTTTATGATTACATCGCCGCAATCACCCTTAAATCAAGGCAGAGCGATATGCTCGCGAGCGGCATAAGCCCGAGAGGCGCAAAGGCCATACTCAAAACGGGCCGTGCCCGCGCCTTTATGGAGGGCAGGGATTACCTCATACCCGAGGATGTCATTGAGGTTATACCCGCAACCTGCTGTCACAGGGTCAACCTGAGCGTCAAGGCAAAGTCACAGGGCGAAAACGCGGGAAATATCCTCGCCGCGATTGTGCGTGAGGTTGCAATGCCCGGCGGCGCAAAATAAAACAAATAACATAATAATGAAAGGAGGAGAGGGCGTGACAAGAAACAGACTGGAATACGGCTATGTTGTCATCGTGGCGCTGGCTCTCTTCCTTTTTTACCGCAATTTCTTTTTCTTCTATCTGCTCGCTCTCATTTTCCTGCTGCCCGTAATCAGCCGTATTATCACAAAGCAGGCGCTTTCGAAACTTAACTTCCGCGTAAATTTCCCCGCGCAGAGCATAACTCAGGGCAATGTTGTGACTGCAGTGTTTGAGATTGAAAACAAATCCTTCTTCCCTCTGCCCGGCGCGGTGCTCGAATTCAAAGCGGAAAACGGTTTTTACCCGAATGAGGAGATACAGCAGATTGAGTTTCCGTTAAGGCGCGGCAAAAGGACTTACGAGTGGCACATTGAGCCGAAGTATGCCGGTATGATTGCGATAACAGGCAGTAAGATTACCGTGAGGGATTACCTCGGCGTCTTCCTCTTTTACCCGGAGTGTCCGTTTGAGGCAAGCGTCTGCATACTCCCTAAGAGAAACGAGATTGCCGCCGACACGGTCGAAAAACTCTTTGCCGACGGCGAGGAAAACGAATCCGACACTCTCGATTACACGGAGGATGTCACGCAGGTTAAAGATTTCAGGCAGTATATTCCGGGTGACAGAATGCAGAAAGTCAACTGGAAAATAAGTGCGAAGCGCGACGAACTGTATGTAAGGGAATATGAACTCGAAAACACCCGCAGCGTTAATCTCGTGACGGAACTCAGGAAAGACAGCGAAAAGCCCGGTTTCCTTGACGAAATAGTTTCCGCCTTCTATTCCTCCGCGGTAAGGCTGATTGAACTCGAAATCCCGTTTTACGCGGTCTGGTATGACAGCCTCTCGGATAAACTCGTGCGTGAGTATATTGAAGATTCGGAGGGGCTCGAAAACGCCGCCGTGCATATGTTTATGACACCGAGTTACCCGGATTACTCCGCCTATGAAAAATATATGCAGGCGGAAAGCGGCTCCGGCAACACCGCGCTTTATTTCACCTCGCCCTCGTTTGAACGAACGGCGGAGCATAAGATAATCGGAATGTACAATGAAAGTGTGGCAATAATATGCCTTTAAGCATTTCGGAAAGAATAAAACTTCACAGAAAACGCAAACTCAGGGAGAGCAGGGAACTGCTTGCCGAAAAAACGGGAATAGTCTTTTCAGAAGAACTGACGGCGGAAAAAGACGGCTTCCCGGTGCTGAAGTATCTGATAAACGCGCTTATCCTTTTCTGCGCGGACTTCGGCTCGCTTTACTGCGTGATTTCGGCTTTCAAAATCAATCTCTCCCCGGGTCCGCTTCTTGTGACCTGCATTGTGTTTTCGCTTATTCTTTCCTTTATGTATGTAAGGCAGAGGCTTAAGATAATCGTCTATCTTTCAATCCTCGCGGGCTTTCTGACCGTGATATTCAGATACTATGTGCTCGTAAACAGCGGCGTCAACGCCCTGTGGAACAGCATAATCAAATACACCGACGGTATGATGAGGCTGCCTTATCTGCGCGAATTCACGGTGCGCTACTCCGATGAATACACGGCAATGTCCGTGGCGGTCTGCGTTATCGCCGTGGGGCTTATGATACTTCAGAATATAATGGTGAGCGAAAAAATGAGCCTGCGCGGTCTGTTTTTCTTCACCTTCCCGATTGCGCAGCTCGGTATGTATTTCAATTTTTCAAGCGCAAAAACGGGCATGTTTCTCGTGGCTGTTTCGTGGGTGCTGACAGAGGGTATTTATCTCTCCGGCGGCTACTACGGGCTCACGGATAAATTCGTTGTTTCATCTTCCGTAAAGAAACACAGGCACTCTTACGCCTTTATGACCGACGCCGTGAATACTTCGGCGATTGCGGCCGTGTGGCTCGCTTTCCTTATTGCCGTCACCGCCCTCGTTTTCAGCGTGGTGCCGGACGAAAACTTTTCCTTTAAACTTCCGCTCAGGGATGTAAAAACCGAGAGCCACCGCATAGCCAAAAACTTTATGTCTTACGGCGTGAGCGCCTTCTTTTCCGAAGACAGGCAGGCGAATGCGCCGGGAAAACTCTCCAATACAAGCTCCGTTTCCTATGACGGACTCACCGACCTCGAGGTTGACCTTGTCAACTACAGGGTTGACCGTATGTATCTGCGCAGTTTTTCGGGCTATTACTACGATTCAAAACAAATGCGCTGGGTTAATCCGCCCGAAAGCATTGATTATTCGGCGCAGTCCGATATCACATACCGCCTGCTTGAAAATGACTATGCCTCATCGCAGGAAGTGACAAAAAGCCGCCACAGAATAGCCGTGAAGGCGGTTGACCCCAAAGTCGCGCTCGGCGGGCTCAACGTGCCTTACTATACCACACTTGCAGATATGCCTTCCGTCAAATACACGGGCCCGGGCAGCGCGGAGTCGCAGGCGGGCAGAGCGGGGGAGACGGTTTACTACGATGTCTTTACAACCGATACGGGAGTGATAAAGGATATCCTGCCCGAAACCGACCCCGAGGGCAAAGAGGGTTTCGCTCATGAAAGCCGCGCCCTGCTTTCGGAAATGAAAGCACAGGCAGAAAAATATGCCCTGCTTGTGCCCGGGAGAAACATACCCGCGATAGAGGAATTCTGCAAGGAATACTCCATAAAGCAGACTGACAGCGACACGCTCAAAATCAGCAAGGTGCTGAGCGCTTTCAGAAACGATTTTGAATATTCTCTGCGCCCCGGCAAAGTGCCGCAGGGCGAGGATTATGTTAACTATTTCCTCACCGCCAACAGAAAGGGCTACTGCCAGCATTTCGCTACCGCCGCCGCGCTCATTTTCAGATATCTCGGCATCCCCGCGCGCTATGCGGAGGGCTACGCTATAGACAGAGAGGATTTTTATACTTCCGATATTCTCTATGACGAAGACACGGCCGAATGGATTACCTCGCCTTACAGAGTTGACAGCACCGTTAACCGTATCTATGTGCCCGATTCAAACGGGCACGCCTGGGTTGAGATTTTTGTTGACGGCTTCGGCTGGGATGTGGCGGAGGTTACCGCCGCCGTTTCGCGTGAAGAAAACAGAGGCTTTTTCTCGGGACTTCTCGGCATAGGTCAGACGGGCGAAAATACAGGCGCCGCCGATATTATAAACCGTATGGAAATGAGCAGCACGGGCAAAAGACTTGCCCTGCTCGGCGTGATAATTCTGCTTTTGTTCTTTATCTATTATCTTGTGAAAATGGGCGTAAAGGTCGTGCCCAGGCACCTTTCCTATGCGCACGGCGGCACAAAGAAATCGCTCTATCACAGGTATCTGCACCTTAACGAAACCTGTATTTACGCCTCGGGCAAAAGCGAAAATCTCTCATACAGCGAACTCGTTTCCTCATATGCGGCGGATGATACCGCTTTCGGCAATTATGAGCCGGGTGAATTTGCCGCTCTGCTCGAAGAGGCGCTCTTTGCTCCGGGCAGTAAAAGCGAAGAGGAAATCCGCGCGCTCGAAAAAGTGATTGCCTCAATGAAGCGCGAAAAAGTGAAATCGCTTCCGTTTATAAAGAAAACAAGATACTACTTCGTTGATTATATGTGGTAAAAAAAGCGGGCTGTAAGTTCAATACTTACAGCCCTTTATTTGGCTTTATGTGATTATTTCTTTGTGCCGAAAAGTCCGCGTATAATGGAGGTCGTGCCGCTTCTCATAACGGATGAAAGCGCGTTTGTTGCCGCTCTCTTGCCTATCTGCGAAGCGGAAGAAGTCTTGCCGCCGAGCACGGAGTTAACCATATTGGTGCTAACCGACCTCGCAACGGATGACGCGGCGCTCGTTGCCGCCTTCTGCGCGGCTTTTGAAAGGGCGGAATTGCCTGAAGATGAACCGCCTTTTCTGTAGTTTGTAAGGCGTTTCTTTTCTTTCTCTTCCTTCTCTGCCTGCTTTGCGGCTTCCTTCTCCGCCTTCTCTCTTTCCTTCTCTTCCGCGGCTGCCTGCGCTTCGGCTTCTCTCTGCTCCTGAAGCACCTGCTCCGCCTTGCAGATTATTTCGTATGCGGATTCGGCATCTACCGTATCTCTGTATTTGAGTTCGAATTCATCGGCAAGGATAATCGCGTTTATTGATTCCTCGTCGGCGTTGCCCATAAGGCTCTGCGGGGGCAGGATTCTCGCCTTTTCGACTATTGAGGGTATGCCCTTTTCATCAAGGAAACTCACAAGCGCTTCGCCTGTGCCGAGCGCCATAAGTTCTTTCTCTGTGTTGAAAGCGGGATTCTCGCGGAATGCGCTTGCCGCCGCGCGCACCGCCTTCTGCTCGGCGGGTGTGTAGGCTCTCAGACCGTGCTGAACTCTGTTTGACAGCTGCGCGAGCACTTCATCGGGAATGTCGGAGGGGGACTGGCTGATGAAGAATACGCCCACGCCTTTTGAACGGATAAGTTTAACAACCTGGATAATCTTTGAAATGAGAGTTTTGGAAGCGTCCGAGAAGAGCATATGCGCTTCGTCAAAGAAGAAGACGAATCTCGGCTTTTCAAGGTCGCCTACTTCGGGCAGTTTCTCAAACAGTTCATTGAGCATCCAGAGCAGGAAGGTCGCATAGACTGTGGGGCTCTTTACAAGCCTTTCGCTCGAAAGGATGTTGATATATCCTCTGCCGGAGGCGTCCGTGCGCATCCAGTCTCTTATGTCAAGCATCGGCTCGCCGAATACTCCCTCGCCGCCTTCCTCTTCGAAGGCAAGCAGGGCGCGCTGAATTGCGCCTATGCTGGCGGTGGAAACGTTGCCGTAGAGGGTGGTGAATTCCGCTCTGTTGTCGCCCACATACTGGAGCATCTTTCTCAGGTCTTTGAGGTCGAGAATCGGCAGGTCGTGTTCATCCGCTACCTTGAACACCACGTTGAGTACGCCCGCCTGCACATCGGAAAGCCCGAGCAGACGCGCGAGCAGGGTGGGACCCATATCGGAAATGGTCACTCTTACGGGATGACCTTTTTCGCCGAATATATCCCAGAATCTGGTAGGGTATGATTTGTATTCAAAGTTTTCAATGCCGAAGCGGGCAATCCTGTTTTGCATATCCTCGGTGTCTTTACCGGGCTTGCACATACCGGAAAGGTCGCCCTTCACATCGCTGAAAAATACGGGCACGCCCATATCGGAGAAGGACTCCGCGATTACTTTAAGGGTGATGGTTTTGCCGGTGCCCGTCGCGCCCGCGATAAGGCCGTGGCGGTTTGCCATTTTGGGAAGAATGTAGCAGTTTTTATCGGACTGCGCTATCCATACTTTCTGATCCGAATACATAAAATGCCCTCCTGTAACTTAATAAAAATATTTTATCATACCTCAAATTAAAAGTAAAGACATTACAGAATTAAAAAACAGGGCTGTGTGAACAACCCTGTTTAATGCTGTTAAAGAAGTGAGAAACTCACGACTACCGCCGCGAATACGATTGATACCATTGAAAGAATCTTGATAAGAATGTTGATTGAGGGGCCGGAAGTATCTTTGAAGGGATCGCCTACGGTGTCGCCCACAACTGCGGCTTTATGGTTTTCGGAGCCTTTGCCGCCGAACTGACCGCTTTCAATGTATTTCTTCGCGTTATCCCACGCGCCGCCGGAGTTTGACATAAACACAGCCATCAGGAAGCCGGAGGCGGTTGCGCCCGCGAGCATACCCACAACGCCTGTCGGACCGAGCACTATGCCCACGATAACGGGCACGATAACGGCGACGATTGTCGGCAGTATCATTTCGTGCAGGCTCGATTTGGTGCAAAGGTCAACGCACTTCGCATAGTCCGCGTCGGCGTTGCCTTCCATAAGGCCCGCGATTTCCTTGAACTGACGGCGTACTTCCTTAACAACGCTCTGCGCTGCTCTGCCTACCGAATTCATAGTGAGAGCGGCAAAAACGAAGGGGAGGCACGCGCCTATAAACAGACCGATAAGCACGGTCGGATTGTTGATTGCGAGATTCTTGATTTTCTCCGCGCCGCCGTCGATGCTCTGAATCTTGTTGATGTAAGAAGCCATAAGAGCGAGTGCGGTGAGAGCCGCAGAGCCGATTGCAAAGCCTTTGCCGGTAGCGGCGGTGGTGTTGCCGAGTGAGTCGAGAGCGTCCGTTCTTTCTCTTACGGATTTGTCAAGGCCCGCCATTTCGGCTATGCCGCCCGCGTTATCCGCAACGGGGCCGTAAGCGTCGGTTGCAAGGGTGATGCCGAGAGTGGAGAGCATACCGACAGCCGCGAGAGCGATGCCGTAAAGGCCCATTGAAGCGCTGCCCGCTCCGCCGGAAACGAAGTAAGCGACAAGCACGCAGACGGAAACGATGATAATCGGGATAAGTGTTGAGAGCATACCTACCGAAAGGCCGCCTATGATGATTGTGGCGGTGCCCGTTTCACTTGTCTTCGCGAGATTCTGCGTGGGCTTGTAACTGTCGGAAGTGTAGTACTCGGTGGATCTGCCTATAAGCACGCCGGAGATAAGACCGGCAAGAATTGCGAAGTAAATGGTCCAGTTGTCTTTAAGGAAATACCATACGAGAGGCAGTGAAACAATCGCTATGAGAATTGCCGAGAAGTTGGTGCCTCTTGAAAGTGCGCTGAGCAGCTGCTTCTGTGACGCGCCCTCTTTTGTCTTTACAAGGAATGTGCCGAGCACGGAGCAGAGCACGCCGATTGCCGCTATGCAAAGGGGCAGTGCCATGGCGTTGAATGACTTGAATGCCGCTATGCCCAGGGCACAGGATGAAATGATTGAGCCTACATAGGATTCATAGAGGTCCGCGCCCATACCTGCAACGTCGCCTACATTGTCGCCCACGTTATCCGCGATAACGGCGGGGTTTCTCGGGTCGTCTTCGGGGATGCCCGCTTCAACTTTACCCACAAGGTCGGCGCCCACATCGGCAGCCTTTGTGAAGATGCCGCCGCCCACACGGGCAAACAGCGCCATTGAGGAAGCGCCCATACCGAAGGTGAGCATTGCGTCTGTAACTGCCTCATCGGGAAGTTTCACGATGAATTTGAGGATGAGGAGCCAGATTGTGAGGTCGAGAAGGCCGAGACCTACAACGGTAAAGCCCATAACGGAGCCGGCTGAAAACGCAACACGAAGACCCTTGTTAAGCCCTTCCATGCAGGCGTTAGCAGTTCTTGCGTTGGAGGCAGTCGCGATTTTCATCCCTATGAAGCCGGAGAAACCGGAGAAGAATCCGCCGGTAAGAAATGCAAACGGCACAAAGGGAGTGAGGAAACCGAATATTGCCATCGCGCCAAGGATAACAAACATAACCGCGAAGAAGATGATAACAATCTTATACTGGCGGCTTAAATATGCGTTTGCGCCCTTTCTGACCGATCGTGATATTTTCTGCATAAGTTCGCTGCCTTCGGAATAGCCGAGCACCTTCTTTGCCGTGAGGGCGGCAAAAAGAATCGCGAGCAGCGAAGCGAGCGCAGTGGCGATAACAATTATTATATCTTTATTCATAAACCAACCTCCGTAGGGTTAAAGAGAGTTACAAAAAGTAAAAAATAAGCCATCATTTTTCAGATGGCTTATCTGGCGCGCTGCAAGGGACTCGAACCCCTGACCTTTTGGTTCGTAGCCAAACACTCTATCCAGCTGAGCTAGCAGCGCATATACGGCTGTGCCGCTTGATTATATTATCACCTGTAAAAGACATTGTCAATATTTTTTTTATTTTTCTTTAATTATACAGTATTTACATTTTCGTCTTAATGTAGTAAAATGCCGTTATCAATCGGAAAGGGGCGGTGCTGTGGCTTACGGAAAATTTGCCGGCTTTTATGATGAACTGACGCTTAACGCCGGCTATGATGAACGCGCCGGATATTATGCTTCAATCCTTGCCTCGTGCGGGATTGACGGCGGCATATTGCTTGACCTGGGCTGTGGCACGGGCTCAATGAGCGTGCGCATGGCAAAAAAAGGCTACTCCGTGATTGGCGCTGATATAAGCCCCGATATGCTTATGCTCGCGCGTGAAAAGGCTTATGAAGATGGCGCAGATATTCTCTTTCTCAATCAGGATATGACAGAGCTCGACCTCTACGGCACAATCAACGCCTGCATCAGCGTGCTGGACTGCATTAACCACCTCGACTCACCCGAACAGGTGAAAAAAGCGTTTGAGCGCGTGTCCCTTTTCACCGAGCCGGGCGGAGTGTTTGTGTTTGACGTTAACACCGTGTATAAGCACAGAAACGTACTCGCCGACAATACTTTTGTATATGAAACGGACGATGTTTACTGCGTGTGGCAAAACAGCCTTATGCCGGAAGACACCGTAGAAATCTCGCTCGATTTCTTTGAAAAGCACGGTGATTCCTATATGAGGGAGAGCGAAACATTCACCGAGCGCGCCTATCCGCTTGAAGATATCCGCGCACTGCTTGAAAGCAGCGGCTTCGAAGTGCTTTCGGTATATGAAGATATGAAGTTTACTCCCGTTAAAGAGGACAGCGAAAAAGCCGTCTTCGTGGCGAGAAAGAGGTAATTATGGGCAAAACGGTAAGGATGATTTCATCCGACGGCACTCTCACCGCAATGGCGATTGACTCTGCCGATATAGTTGAAACAGCAAAAGATATTCACTCCACAAGCGCGGTTGTCACCGCCGCTCTGGGCAGGCTTCTCACGGGCGCGTCAATGATGGGCTCGGTGCTCAAGCACGAGGATGATACCGTCACCCTGCGCATAAACGGGGGAGGGCCTGCGGGCTCGGTTATCGCCGTGTCGGACAGTCTCGGCAATGTGAAGGGCTATGTTGAATGCCCGGATGTGCAGCTTCCGCTCAACAATAAGGGCAAACTCGATGTCGGCGGAGCGGTCGGCAAAGACGGCACCCTCACCGTGATGAAAGACCTCGGCCTGAAAGAGCCGTATGTCGGTCAGATTCCGATAGTCAGCGGCGAAATCGCCGAGGATATCACCTCATATTACGCCATGAGCGAGCAGACGCCCACCGTGTGCGCTCTGGGCGTGCTTGTGGATAAAAGAAACGGAAATGTGATTACCGCAGGCGGCTTTATTATACAGCTGCTGCCCACCGCGCTTGATGACACCATAGATAAAGTGGAGCAGGGGCTTGAAGGTATTCCTCCCGTTACCACCATGCTCGGCGAAGGGCTCACCCCCGAGCAGATATGCCGCAAGGTGCTGCCCGGTTTCGAACTTGAACTGCTTGATGAATACAGCCCCGCCTACCGCTGTGATTGCAGCAAAGAGAGGGTGTCAAAGGCACTCATCACTCTCGGAAAAGAAGAACTTCTCGAAATTGCGCAGGACGAAAAAACCGAGATTTCCTGCCACTTCTGCAACAGAAAATACTATTTTTCAAGGGAAGAAATTACGGCTCTCGCGCAGGGCAAATAAAATGCGGATTTTTCAAAAAAAGTCTTGACAATCGAAATAATCTATTGTATTATAGGTTTCGCCGCTTAAAGCGAGCGGCGGTATGGGAGCATAGCTCAGCTGGGAGAGCACCTGCCTTACAAGCAGGGGGTCACAGGTTCGAGCCCTGTTGTTCCCACCAATATGGCCCGGTAGCTCAGTTGGTTAGAGCACCAGCCTGTCACGCTGGGGGTCGACGGTTCGAGCCCGTTCCGGGTCGCCATTGGCCTGTGTAATGCAAGTTATGCAGGCCTCTTTTTATGCCTTTGTAGCTCAGTTGGTAGAGCAGCGGACTGAAAATCCGCGTGTCGTTGGTTCGATTCCGACCGGAGGCACCATGTTTGCGGATGTAGCTCATCTGGTAGAGCGCCACCTTGCCAAGGTGGAGGTAGCGAGTTCGAGCCTCGTCATCCGCTCCATTTTTTTATTGTACCATAGCCAAGTGGTAAGGCAGCGGTCTGCAAAACCGCGATTCCCCAGTTCAAATCTGGGTGGTACCTCCAGAAAAAACCGTTCCTTCCGGAACGGTTTTTTCAGTTAA